>CALROE020000043.1:0-10490 GCA_943369715.1 Bradyrhizobium ivorense | reverse complement strand
CCGGGGTTTGCATGGCTTTCTCTCCCATTTTGTGTGGGAATTGTGAGCCTTCCGTGCACCCGGGGTCGTTGATACAGGTCAATTAAGCCTTCACGTTTTTCGTACGGACCTGCGGTGTCGGATCGATCCGACGACGGCGAGATCTCCCGCAACTCAACGCGGAACGCCGGTATCGTCCCCAGGGAAATGCAGAGGCTCCTTCAGCCAGGCTGCGATCCTCGGCCAATATTCTTCAAGCGTCCGTTTGCCCATGAACAGACCGAGATGATTGGAGGGAGCGATCTCCTTGCGAAAGTATGCCGGCTGCGTTCCTACCAGCCTCGCCACCGCGAACAATTGTTCCGCCGTCACCACTTCGTCGGCGCTCCCGGCCAGAAGATAGATCGGAAGCCGCAGGCGCGAGAGATCGATCCTTTGTCCGAGCGCAACGAAGTTTCCCGTGGCGAGTTCGTTGCGCTTGTAAAACTTCTCGATGACTTCGAGGTAATAGATCCCGGGAACATCGATCGTCCAGGCGTTCCAGTTCCTGAAGATGGCTTCGAGACGCGTGAATTCCGGCGAACCGGCCGGCTGCGATACCTGCAGCGATTCGCGAATGTCACCGGTCTCAACGGCGCCGTTTCCCCAGAACCTCGCAAGGTTGCGACCGATGACGCGGCCATCGCCGAGACTCACGAGATTCCTGAAGACCGCCAGTGGCGTCGCTTCCGCCATGGCCGACAGTTTCGATTGCCGTGCCGCGATATCAATCGGTGTGCCGACCATCACCAGCTTGCGCACCTTGGCCGGGAACCGGGCCGCATAGATCAGCGACAACCAGCCGCCCTGGCAGAGCCCGACGAGGTCCACCAATCCGCCGAGATGATCGACAATGACATTGAGCGCGGCAAGATAGTCGTCAATTCCGAGAAATCGCATGTCAGGAGTGGCCGACCGCCAATCAGCCATATACAGCCGCTCAATGCCGGCATTCCGGAGGGCGGTAACGAGACTGTGTCCAGCGGCAAGGTCGGCGACCGCCGCGTTATGCAGCGCGAGCGGCGTGCACAGGACGGTGGGACCGCCGCATTCGGCTACGGCAAAGTCCCGAAGGCGGACGATATGCAGGTCCAGCGCGATCTGGCTTGGCGTCGCCCCCTCCGGCGGTTGCTGCACGCGGTCGCTGTCACCCACCAGTTCCAGAAACTGCGCCGCCATCAGGGATGCCGTCTCGCTGGCTGATGCAGCCGCCAGCGCTGGCCAGAACAACGCCGCGTATGGGAACTGACCTCCGGGATACCGATCCATGTGACCTCACATAGTCTTCTTCGCCGATAATGCCATTGCTTTGAGGGCGACCTCCAGTTTCCGCAGGCTGCCCGGCCGCCGCACCGCATCCGCCCAGAGATCGCCCTTGATGGCGATCCTTCTGCTGATCGAATGCAGATGATAGCGCGCCGGACTGCTGCTCGAGGTCAATTCGCGCCAATCCAGCGGCGTCGACACGGTCGCCCTCGGGAATGCCCGTAGCGAATAGGGCGCGACGGTGGTCTGGCCAAAGCCGTTGCGGGCACAGTCGAGATATACCTTGTTCTTCCTTCCACTGAGCCTCGGGTTAACGGTCGTCAGCTTTGGCATCCGTCGGTTGACGATTTGCGCCACCAGCCTGGCAACCGCCCGCACCTCATCGAAATCGTAGATTGGCCGCAGCGGAACATAGACATGGATGCCGGTCTTGCCGGAGGTCTTGACCAGACTGCTTCCGCCAGCGGCCGCGATGACCTTCCGGGTTTCCCTTGCAACCTCAGTCACGTCGGCGAACGTGTTGTGGCCAGGGTCGAGATCGATCACCATGTAGGTCGGACAATTGAGATTCCGGACCCGTGAACTCCATGGATGCAACTCGATGCATCCAAGATTGGCGAGATACAGCAGGGTCGCCTTGTTGCTGCAGACGATGTAATGCACATTCTTGCCGGTACTCTTGGCGCGGATTTTCACCGTCTTGACGAACGGCGGCAAGTGGATCGCTGCGACATTCTTTTGAAAGAAGCTGCCTCCCTTGATTCCATTCGCATGGCGAACCAGCACCATCGGCCGGTCTCTCAGATGGGGAAGGATGATGGCGGCCATGCGATCGTAGTATTCGACGACATCGCCCTTGGTGTAGCCCTCCTTCGGCCAGAATATCTTGTCGAGATTCTTGAACTCGACCTTGCTCATGTCGAAGGCCTCTTCTCGCGGACGACGCTGCGCGCGGGCTTGTCGGTCCGCAGGCCCAGAAACGCCGGATGCCGCATCTGCCCGTCATTGGTCCACTCGGTAAACTTGACTTCGCTCACCAGCCGCGGGCGAACCCAGCTGGTGGTCCGTTCGCCCGGAATTTCGGCCTCGAACGGCTTGCGCGAAGACCGCAGCGGCAGCAGTTTCGCGTGAATGAATTTGAGGCTGTCGCGGTCGAATCCGGTCCCTGCCCGACCGACATACTGCCATCGATTTCCCTTGCGAACGGCCAACACCAGCGCGCCGAAATACCGCCGCGATCGCTGCGGCCGCGTATATCCGACGATCACGACCTCCTGCCGCTGCACGGTCTTGATCTTGAGCCATTCCCGGCTGCGCTTGCCGGAGAGGTAGCGGCCTTGCGCCCGCTTCGCCATGATGCCTTCGTGGCCGTGGCGTCTGGCAGCGCGAAACGCCGCCTTGCCGTTGCGTTTGGTATGACGGCTGAAGCGGATCATCCTGCTCGGCGTCAGCAAGGTCTTCAGGAGCCGCTTGCGCTCGGTCAGCGGCAAGCGGCGCAGATTGCGGCCGTTCAGAAATGGCAAGTCGAATACATAATAGACCAGCCGCGCCCGGGCGTTACGTGCGTTCTGCAGCAATTGAAATCGGGAGCGGCCACGGCTGTCGAGCGCCACCAGTTCGCCGTCGATGACCGCTTGCCGCACACGTTTGAGTTTCGACAGCGCGTCGGCAATTTTCGGATAATCCGCGGTGATATTCGTACCGCGGCGAGACAGCAGCGTGATCTTCCCGCCATCGATCTTCGCAACGACCCGATAGCCGTCCCATTTGGTTTCGAAAACCCAATCCGGGTCGTCGAACGGCGCGCCAATCAGCGTCGCAAGCATCGGCTTGAGTGCCGCCTGCGGAATCCGGGTCTGGGGCTTACGTCCCGTCATTTGCGGAACCGCTTTGGACTTGCCTTCGACGGCTTCGCATCCGGCAGTCGGCGGTGCGACTTCACCGATCGATCATCGAGCGTTACGTCCCGCACCGTCGCATACTGATCCTTGGCCTTGATGAGCAGCCATCGCCGTGGCGTATGGAGCCGCACCAGCGCAAATTTCCCCTTGAGCTTGTGGCCGCGCAGCAGGATCTTGAGCGATCCCTTGCGCAATTGCCGGCGCACGGCATCTTCGCTGTCCGCTTCGGCGCAGCGATAGGTCCCCCTGTCCCACACGATGACGTCGCCGGCGCCGTAATTGCCCTCGGGAATGATCCCCTCGAAGTTACGGTAGTCCCAGGGATGGTCTTCGACCCGGACCGCGAGCCGCTTCTGATGGGGATCGAGCGAGGGTCCCTTCGGGATCGCCCAGCTCTTCAGCACCCCGTCCAGCTCGAGCCGGAAATCGTAGTGCAGGTGTGACGCGCGGTGCTTCTGGACCACGAAAGAGAGGTGCTTGCGGTCCTTCCCGCGCGCCGGCCTGGGCTCCGGCGTGTTAGCGAAATTCCGCTTGCTGCTGTAGCGGCTAAGACTGCGGACAGGCATCGGCCGGCATCCTCGGCGGTGGATCCAATTGCATCCTAGGACACGGGATTCCGCCGACGTTGACTTATCTCACGCATCCGCTGCGGCGCCGGTTGTTTGACGAAGATCAAAGACGTTCGCTCCCGCAGGAATATTGATTCTTCTGCCTAGCAACCTCTTGAGGAGATGTATCATGGCGGAAGCTGCAACAAAATTGCCGATCAAGACCGAAGGAACTGCTGTTCCAGCGCTCAAGACCCCGGAATGGCAGCCCTTTGAAGCGCTGCGCAATCAGGTCGACCGGTTGTTTCATGATTTCCAGACCGGGTTCATGCAGGCACCGTTCTCTCGTCGGCTACCCGACATCGAAGCGTTCTGGCGCCGGGACCTCGGCCTCAATGTCACGCCGGCGATCGATATTGTCGAGAAAGACAAGGCGTTCGAAGTCACGGCCGAATTGCCCGGCCTCGACGTCAAGGATATCGACATCCAGCTCGCCGACGGCGTGCTGACGATCAAGGGCGAGAAGCAGGAGCAGAAGGAAGAGAAGACCAAGGACCGCTACGTTTCCGAGCGCCGCTACGGTTCCTTCCGCCGCTCGATGCAGGTGCCCGGCAGCGTCGACGCCGGCAAGATCGAAGCGAGCTACAAGAGCGGCGTTCTGACGGTGAAGATGCCGAAGTCTCCGGATGCGCAGAACAACGAGAAGAAGATTCCCGTTACCGCAAAATAAAATGGACCACCGGCCTCGCCCGATCTCGGCTTTGATCGGCGAGGCCGCTGGTTGTTGTGACCACCTTGTTTGGCACGGAGAGACGGCGAATGGCCCACAAACAGATCCTGTTTCATTCCGCCGCCCGCGAGAAGGTATTGCGAGGCGCGACGCTGCTTGCCGACGCGGTGCGCGTCACGCTGGGTCCGAAATCCAAATCCGTCCTGATCCAGAAAAGCTGGGGTCCGCCGATCGTCTGCAATGATGGCGTTACCATCGCCAAGGAAATCGATCTCAGGGATCCCGAAGAGAATCTCGGCGCCCAGGTGCTCCGTCAGGCGGCGGAAAGAACTGGTGACGTCGTCGGCGACGGCACCAGCACCTCGACCATCCTCGCCCATGCGATCCTTGCCGACGGCGTACGCAATGTCACGGCGGGCGCCAGCGCCATTGATCTCAAGCGCGGACTGGACCGGGCAGCGCGCGTGGCGATCGAGGCGCTGCGCGCCATGTCCCGCCCGGTGAAGACCAAGGCAGAAAAGGCCCAGGTCGCGACCTTGTCGGCCCACAATGATCCGGCAATCGGCGGTCTCGTTGCCGACGCCATCGAGAAGGTCGGCGGCGACGGCGTTATTTCGGTCGAGGAATCCAAGACCACTGAAACCACGCTCGACGTGGTCGAAGGCCTGAAATTCGATCGCGGCTTTATCTCGCCCTACTTCGTCACCGACGCCGAACGCATGGAGGCCGTGCTGGAAGATCCATTCGTACTGCTGTGCGATCACAAGATCGGGGCGCTGCGCGATCTGATCCCGGTGCTCGAGCAGGTCGCCAAGTCCGGCCGTCCATTGCTGATCGTGGCCGAGGACATCGAGGGTGAGGCGCTGGCGACACTGATCGTCAACCGGCTCCGCGGCGTTCTCAAAGGCTGCGCGGTCAAGGCGCCAGGCTTCGGCGACCGGCGCAAGGCTATGCTGGAAGACATCGCAATCCTGACCGGCGCGCAGGTCATCTCCGAAGAAATCGGTCTCAAGCTCGAGAACGTCACCTTGCAACAGCTCGGGCGCGCCGCGCGGGTGGTCGCGGACAAGGAAAATACCACGCTGATCGGCAGCGGCGGCGACCGTGTCCGGATCGATGGCCGCATTGCGCAGATCCGGCGCGAGATCGAAAAGACCACCAGTGACTACGATCGCGAGAAGCTCGAAGAGCGGCTCGCCAAACTGGCCGGCGGCGTCGCGGTCATCCGGGTCGGCGCCCCGACCGAGGCGGAGATGAAGGCCAAGAAGGAGGCACTCGACGACGCCATCAGTTCCACCAAGGCGGCGGTGGCCGAGGGAATCGTGCCGGGCGGCGGTCTTGCGCTGCTCAAATGCATCGAAGCGGTAGCCCGGGAAGAAACCGCCTGCGAAGGCGACGAGCGGACCGGCGTCCAGATCTTGAAGCGGGCGCTGGAGGCCCCTGCCCGCCAGATCGCGGAGAATTCCGCCGTGGACGGCGGCGTCGTGGTCGCCCGAATGCTGGGCGGTCAGGGCAATTTCGGCTTCGACGCCGCACGCAAGGAATATGTCGACCTGGTCGAGGCCGGCATCATCGATCCAGCGAAGGTCGTTCGTACCGCGCTGGAAAATGCCGTTTCGGTTGCCAGCGTGCTGCTGCTCACCGAAGCGACCATGACGGAGATACCGGAGCCGAAGCGAGAGCGGCCGGCCGAACCGGAAATGGCGATGTGACTTGCGGACGCGAAGCGGAAGCGCCAACCGATCGACAGGTCTGATGTCGCACGATCGCCTGGCCATGAGCCTGATCGCAGCAGCAGTCGTGATGACGTCAGGCAGCCTGCCTGCCGGCGCAGTGACCCCTGAGGAGGCGTTCACAGCCGGTTGCGGCGGCTGCCATGCGTCGGACACGAAGGTTCTGCGCAAAATCCCCAGCGGCCCGGAGGCGGTCAGGCGTGCCTGGATTCTGAATTTCATGGCTGGCCACCCCAATGAAAAGGACTCGGTCAAAGCGGAAATCGTCGAATACCTCGTTGCAAAGAGCGCAGCTTCGAAAAGCTGGTGGCAGTTCTGGTGAGTTGTGGCGTTGACCGACGGGAGACCGCATGCACGAAGCCGCCTGCTCGGCGTATTTGATCCATCGTAACGACGCCGCTCCGACATCTGCCTAGTTTGAATTCGCGGACGTCCCTTTCCCCGGACGCAACCGCCCAGACTTCGGGATGCTCCTGGGCTCCGCTCGGGAGCATCTTTTTGCCGCCGGGGGCTTGGGCGGATAGCGGCTGGTACTGTAAAAATACCGGATGCTCTCCCGTATCAAAACCTGGGCGCGTAGCCTCAAGCGAGACGCTCACGCGATCTATCTGGCTTCCCGCGATCCGCGCGTGCCTTGGTACGCCAAGGTTCTCGCCATCGCCGTCGCCGCCTATGCGCTTTCGCCGATCGACCTGATCCCGGACTTCATTCCGGTCATCGGCTATCTCGACGAATTGTTCATCCTTCCCTTGGGCATCTGGTTCGTGGTGCGGCTCATCCCCGACGAGGTCATGGTGGAGTGTCGCGCCAGGGCAACCGAGGCCGGGCAGCGTCCAACCAGCAGGGCCGGAATGGCCGCGATCCTTCTGCTCTGGACGGCGGGCGCGCTGACACGCATTTCGTCAATCCGTCCAGGATCGGCGGCGACATCGTTGCGCACCTGGTCGGACTGACCGACGGCGGCGCCGACTACACCTTCGACTGCACCGGCAACACCACCGTGATGCGCCAGGCGCTCGAGGCCTGCCATCGCGGCTGGGGCGTTTCCGTGGTGATCGGAGTCGCGGAATCCGGCAAGGAAATCGCCACAAGGCCGTTCCAGCTGGTGACCGGCCGGGTCTGGAAGGGCACCGCGTTCGGCGGCGCGCGAGGCCGCACCGATGTGCCCAAGATCGTTGACTGGTACATGAACGGCAAGATCGCGATCGACCCGATGATCACGCACGTGCTCAAACTCGAAGAGATCAACAAGGGCTTCGATCTCATGCACGAAGGCAAGTCAATCCGTTCGGTAGTCGTGTTCTGAGTCAAAAACGTCCAACACAAGGAGGATAGCCCATGACTGTTCATATCCACCCATCGGTTGACAGCGGCGTCAAGAAAGGCTCGGGCAGCTTTGCCGGCGGCACCCTCGTCTGCAAATGCAAGGACAAGCCGGTCAAGGTCGGCATCAAGGGCGATGTCGCCCACAACCACGCCTGCGGCTGCACCAAATGCTGGAAGCCCGAAGGGGCGACCTTCTCGGTCGTCGCCGTGGTGCCGCGGGAAAATGTGACGGAGCTCGAAAACGGCGACAAGCTGCATATCATCGATGCCTCGGCGGCGATCCAGCGACATGCCTGCAAGGCTTGCGGAACGCATATGTACGGCCGCATCGAGAACAAGGCGCATCCGTTCTACGGTCTCGATTTCATTCACCCCGAACTGTTCCAGGAAGCCGGCTCGGCCGCTCCGGGGTTCGCGGCGTTCGTGTCGTCGGTGATCGAATCCGGCGTCTCGCCGTCGGAGATGGCGGGCATCCGATCGCGCCTCAAGGAGCTCGGGCTCGAGCCCTATGATTGCCTGTCGCCCGCCCTGATGGATGCGATCGCCACCCACGTCGCGAAATCGAGACAGAAGGCGGCCTGATCCTGCAATTCTCGCGCAGCCTCCGGCGGTCTCCGCCGGCGGCGCGCGATCAGGCATGCGGCACTGAAAGCTTGGCTGTGGCTGCTTAAAATCAGAGCGGTCGCGACGTGGCATGCCCGCCTTGGCGGAGTCCGCAGGAAGCGCGGCCTCAGGCAGCCAGTCGGGTGCCACCATCGTGCAGATGGCATGCGACAAGCCCCTGCCCGTCACGGATCAGGCGCGGCGGCTCGATCCGGCAACGTGGACCGGCATCCGGACAACGCGGATGGAAGACACAGCCCGGCGGTGGCGCCAGCGGATCGGGAAAGCTCAGGCCCAGACCGACATCGGGAACGCCGAGCCCGGGCTCCGGCGTCAGCACCGAAGCAAGCAGCGCGCGTGTGTAAGGATGGCGCGGCGCGCGGAACAGGTCTTCACGGCGGGCGGTCTCGACGATGCGCCCGAGATACATCACGGCGACGCTGGTCGCGACATGCTCGATGACAGCGAGATTATGACTGATGAAGATGTAGGTCAGGCCGAAATCGCGGCGCAGGTCGAGCAGCAGATTGAGGATCTGCGACTGCACCGAGACATCAAGCGCGGAGGTAGGCTCGTCGAGCAGCACGATTTCGGGTTCGACCACCAGCGCACGGGCAATCGCGACGCGCTGGCGCTGCCCGCCGGAAAGCTCATTCGGGTAGACGTCGGCGTGGCGCAGCGCCAGACCGACGCGATCCAGCATCGCAATGGCCCGCGCCCGGCGTTCCCTGGCCGTACCGATGCCCTGCACCGCGAGCGGCAGTTCGACGATCGAGGCCACCGTGCGGCGCGGATTGAGCGACGAATAGGGGTCCTGGAACACCGGCTGGATGCGGCGGGCGAGCGCCCGGCGTCCGACCGAGGCCACGTCGGTGCCGCCGAACCGGATCACGCCCGCACTGGGCTTGAGGATTCCGAGCAGCATTTTGGCGAGCGTGGACTTGCCGGAGCCGGACTCACCCACGAGACCGAGCACCTCGCCCTTCTCGACCGCCAGATCGACATCGACGACGGCGCGCAGCGTCTGGCTGGCGGCGAACAGCCCGCGCCCGACCGAAAAATCGCGCGACACACCGGAGGCTTCGAGCAACGCGCTCATGCGGCCACCGCTTCGCCGAGGATACAGCGCCAGTCATGTCCGCCATCGCAGCGCACCGGAACGGTCCGGGCACATACCGGCTGCGCGAAATCGCAGCGGTCGCGGAACGCACAGCCGGCCACGTCTCCGATCAGGGACGGCACGATGCCTCTGATGACGCCGAGCCGGTCGCCCGGCCTGGTTGCGCCGGGCACCGGAATGGAAGCCATCAACCCGCGCGTATAGGGGTGACGCGGCGCCGCGAACAGGTCGGCGGCGCTGGCCGCCTCGACGATCTCCCCCGCATACATCACCGCCACCCGATGAGCGACCCGCGCGACGACGCCGAGATCGTGGGTGATCAGCACGATGGCGATGCCGAGATCCTGCTGCAGCTCGACCAGCAGCCGCAGGATTTGCGCCTGGATGGTGACGTCGAGCGCGGTGGTCGGCTCGTCGGCAATCAGCAGCGACGGGCCGCACATCAGCGCCATGGCGATCATGATGCGCTGGCGCAGGCCGCCAGAAAGCTGGTGCGGATATTGTCCGAGCCGCGCCGCGGCATTGGTGATTCCGACCATTTCGAGCAGCGCGACCGCGCGCTCACGCGCCGCCGCCATCGTCGAACTCTTGTGGCGGCGATGCACCTCGGTGAGCTGATCGCCGATGGTGTAGGCCGGGTTCAGCGCCGTCATCGGCTCCTGGAACACCATGGCCATGCGCGCCCCGCGCAATTCGGCGAGCCGGCGCTCCGGAAGCGCGGCGAGGTCATGGCCCTCGAACAGCATGCGGCGCGCACTTCGCTTTGCCGCGCGCGGCAACAGGCCCATCAGAGCGAGCGCCGTCATCGATTTGCCGCAGCCGGACTCGCCGACCAGGCACAGCGTTTCGCCGCTGTGGAGAGAGAACGACACATCGCGTACCGCATGCAGCGTTCCGCGCGCCGTCGCGATGTCGACCGTCAGACCTTCGACCTCGAGCAGAACAGCCACTTAACCCCTCCCCCCAGGCGCCGAAACGTCGCGAATACCGTCGCCGACCATATTCACGGCGAAGACCAGAACGGCGAGCGCGGTGCCGGGAATGGCGATCAGCCAGAACGAGAAGAACATGTAAGTCTTGGCCTCGGCGATCATCAGCCCCCAGGACGGCAGCGGCGGCTGGACGCCGAGACCGAGGAAGGAGAGCGCGGCCTCGAGCAGGATCGCGCTGGCGGCTTCGACGGTCGCCACGACGACAAGCTGGGGCAGCAAATTCGGCAGCACCTCGCCGAGAATGACGCGCAGG
>CALROE020000042.1:0-10521 GCA_943369715.1 Bradyrhizobium ivorense | reverse complement strand
GGCGTGACCGCTGTTCAAAATACGGCTACTGATCGTTATGACCCACCGGAGCCCTCCTGAATGCCCTCTCCCCGCGCCTCGCAGGCCCTGTCCCGCTTCACCGTGCTCGATCTCACCCGCGTCCGCTCCGGGCCGACCTGCGTCCGGCAGCTGGCGGACTGGGGTGCCAATGTCATCAAGATCGATGCGTTGCTGGAGGACGCCGGCGGCGAGCAGCCGGGCGGTCCGCGCGGCGGCTCCGACTTCCAGAACCTGCACCGCAACAAGCGGGCCATGACCCTCAACCTGAAGGACGCCAGGGGCCTCGACGTGTTCAAGCGTCTGGCGGCAAAGGCCGACGTGATCGTCGAGAACTTTCGCCCCGACGTGAAGGCAAAACTCGGGATCGATTACGAGAGCCTGCGCAAGATCAATCCGCGCCTCGTCTATGGCAGCATCTCCGGTTTCGGCCAGGACGGTCCCTATCACAAGCGCCCCGGCTTCGATCAGATCGCGCAGGGCATGGGCGGGCTGATGTCGATCACCGGCGCGCCGGGCGAGGGCCCGATGCGGGTCGGCATTCCCGTGGCGGATCTCACCGCCGGGCTGTTCTGCGCCACCGGCATCCTGACCGCACTGTTGGAGCGCGAGGTGTCCGGCGAGGGCCAGTGGGTGCAAACCTCGCTCTTGCAGGCGCAAATCTTCATGCTGGATTTCCAGGCCGCGCGCTGGCTGATGGAGAAGGAAGTCGCCAAACAGGCCGGCAACAACCACCCGACCAGCATTCCAACCGGCGTGTTCAAGACCTCCGACGGCTACATCAATATCGCCACCACGGGCGGGCGGATCTGGGAGCGTTGCGCGCAGGCGATCGGCGCGCCCGAGCTTCTCGACAATCCGGACTACGCCACCGCGCCGGCGCGCTCGAAGAACCGCGACGCGCTGAATGCGGTGATCGAAAAGCTCACCGAAAAGAAATCGACGGACACCTGGGTCAGGGAACTGAATGCCGCGGGCGTGCCCTGCGGCCCGATCTATTCGATCGACCAGATGTTCGAGGATGACCAGGTCAAGCATCTCGGCATCGCCCAGGACGTGCCCAACGCCGAGAACCGTCACATCCGTCTGGTCGGCCAGCCGGTCACGCTGTCGCGCACCCCGAGCAGAATGGCGGCGCGGCCGCCGGAATTCGGCGAACAGACCGACGAGGTGCTGGCCGAGTTCGGTTTCGCCGCGGGCGAGATCGCCGAATTGCGGCAAGCCAAGGTGGTGTGAGACTCAAGCCTTCGCCGGTCGCATCAGCCGTCCGACGCCGGCAAACACCTTGTCGATGACAGGCCAGAACAGCAGCACGATCGCCAGCGTGGTGATCGAACCGACCAGACCGTTCGACCAGAACACCTTCATGTCGCCGCCGGCACCGATCATCGACAGCCGGAACGCATCCTCGGCGCGGTTGCCGAGCACCAGCGCCAGGGTGAACGGCGCCAGCGGAATGCCGATCTTCTTGAAGACATAGCCGACGACGCCGAAGCCGAGCATCAGCCAGATGTCGAACATCGCGTTCTGAATCGCGTAGGCGCCGATCGCGCAGGACACCACGATCATCGGCGCAACGGCGGCGAACGGCACCCGCAGGATGGACGCAAAAATCGGCACCGTGGTCAGCACCAGCACGAGGCCGACCACATTGCCGAGATACATCGAGGCAATCAGGCCCCAGACGAAATCCTTGTGCTCGACGAACAATAGCGGGCCGGGGTTGAGACCCCAGACCATTAAGCCACCCAGCAGGATCGCCGCGGTGCCGGAGCCGGGAATGCCGAGCGCCAGCATCGGCAGCAGCGCCGCGGTGCCGGACGCATGCGCCGCGGTTTCCGGTGCGAACACGCCTTCGATGCGGCCCTTGCCGAAACTTTCGGGATCCTTCGAGAAGCGCTTGGCAAGATTATAGCCCATGAAAGACGCCGCGATCGCGCCGCCCGGGGTGATGCCGAGCCAGCAGCCGACGAAGGAGGAGCGCAGCAGCGTCACCCAGTATCTCGGCAGCTCCCTCCAGACCTTCAGCACCACCTTCAGGCTGATGCCCGCGGCATGGCCCCGCAGCGCCAGCCGCTCCTCCATGGTCAGCAGGATCTCGCTGATGCCGAACAGGCCGATCACGGCAACCAGAAAATTGACCCCGCGCAGCAGATCGTTGGAACCGAAGGTCATGCGCAGCTGGCCGGACACCGTGTCCATGCCGATGCCGGCCAGCAGCAGGCCGAGCGACATCGAGATGACGGTCTTGTGCTTGGCCTCGCGGCCGAGCCCGACGAACGAGCAGAAGGTCAGCAGATAGACCGAGAAAAACTCCGGCGGCCCGAATTTCAGCGCGAAGGACGAGATCATCGGCGCCAGGAAGGTGATCAGCAGCACCGCGGCCAGCGAGCCGATGAAGGACGACGTGAACGCCGCGGTCAGCGCTTCCGCCGCCCTGCCCTGCTGCGCCATCGGATAGCCATCGAAGGTGGTCGCCACCGACCACGCCTCGCCCGGAATATTGAACAGGATCGAGGTGATGGCGCCGCCGAACAGCGCGCCCCAGTAGATGCAGGACAGCATCACGATCGCCGAGGTCGGGTCCATGGTGAAGGTCAGCGGCAGCAGGATCGCGACACCGTTCGGCCCGCCGAGCCCCGGCAGCACGCCGACGAAAATGCCGAGCACGAGTCCGACCATCATCAGCGCCAACGTCTTCCACGTCAGCAGGACGGCGAAGCCGTGCATCAGCAGGCCGAGAGCTTCCATGGCGATTTTCCTAGCGGCCGAGCGCTCTTTCGAGCGGTCCCTTCGGCATGATCACGTCGAAGGCGACGTCGAAGACGACGAACATGATCGCGGTGAACAGGAACGCCGTCAGCAGCGATTTCCACAGCGCGATCCGTCCGACCAAACGCATGAAGGCGGCAATCAAGCCGAAGCTCGCGACATAGAGCCCGAGAAACTGCACGGCCAGGCAAAACAGCAGCGTCGGCACGAACACCTGCATGACGCGACGAAGCTGCGCGCGGGTCACGAAGGTTTCCCTGGCCTCCTTGCGCGACAGGAAGGCGGCGACGAGGCCATAGAGGCTGGCGCCGGCGAGGATCACCGACAGATAGAACGGGAAATAGCCGGCCTGCGGACCGGTGGAATCCCAGGCGATGCCGGTACGCCAGTTGTCGAAACCCAGCGTCGCCGCCAGCAGCAGCAGCAGCAGCGAAACCGTCACGTCGACGACGCGAATACTGGTCACCACAGGCGAGTCGGCCTCCGGCGCGGTCGGGTCTTCGACGACAATTTCGATTTCGGTTTTGGACATCGGCGGGTCGCTGTCTTTCCTCGGGCACGGCAAGAACTATCACCCCCCGGCGGAGAGGCGCTTCGCGTCGACCCGGCGGGGGAGCATGAAGTGCCTCGCGTGCCTATTTCGCCACGAAACCCGCCTGGTTCATCAGCGATGCGTTGAGCTTGTCGTCCTCCTCGAGGAACTTCAACATGTCCTTTCCGGTAAGGAAGACCGGCTTCAGCGCCTGCTTTTCCATGTATTCCTTGTACTCGGTGGTCTGCGTCACCTTCTGGAACAGGTCGACATAGAACGCGACCTGCTCCGCGGTCACCTTGCCCGGCAGGAACATGGCGCGCAGCATCAGGTACTGGACGTCGAGGCCTTCTTCCTTGCAGGTCGGGATATCGTTCCACGACTGCGTCGCGGTCACCTTGGTCTTGTAGGAGATCCGCTCCTTGTCGAATACGCAGAGAGCGCGGACCTGGCCGGCGCGCCAGACCTCGAGATTTTCGCTTGGGTTATTGACGTTGGCCTCGGTGTGGTTGCCGACCAGCTGCGTCGCCGCCTCGCCGCCGGACTTGTAGGGCAGATAGGAAAATTTCGCGCCGGTCTTTTGTTCCATGAAGACGGTGAGGACATGGTCCTCGCGCTTGGAGCCGGTGCCGCCCATCTTGAACGGCGAAGCGGCGGCCTTGGCGGCGGCAATGAATTCCTTCACGGTCTTCGGCCCGGCGGCATTGTCCCACAGCACGAATTGATCCATCGCCACCACCGACACCGGCGTCAACTCGCGCCAGTTGAACGGAATCTTGGCCGACAGCGGCAACATGTAGATCAGCGAATAGGCGATCAGCACCTTGTTGGCGTCGCCGTCCGAGGACTTCATGTACATCAGCGCTTCGGCGCCGGAGGCCCCGCCCTTGAGCGAAACCACCATCGGCTGTTTCATCAGGTTGTTCTTCTGGATCGCGGCCTGCATCATCCGCGCCATCTGGTCGGAGGCGCCGCCGGCTCCGGCCGCCACCACAATCTCCACCGGCTTGGTCGGCTCCCAGGCCATCGCCGGCACGCTCGCGAGCATGGCCGCCAGCGCGGCCGTGGCTTTGATGATGTTTCGCACGTGTTTCATCCCTATGCCTTGATTCGGCCCCGGCCGTATCGAGCCAAGCCTATAGGGTGCCATTGTGCGGGGTTACGGCGGCGAGTTCAAGCAGGTCCGGCCGTCCTCCTTTGGCATCAGTCGTCGACGGAAAGGACGTCGCCGGCCCGCGCCGCCTCCATCCGGTCGTTTGCCGGAGCTATTTGCCCTGCCAGTTCGGCGTGCGCTTGTTGAGGAAGGCATCCATGCCCTCGCGGAAATCCTCACTCATATAGGCGCGCAGGATCAGGTCCCGGCCCTCCTCGCGCGACAAGGTGCGGCGGAGGCGAAGCACCGCCTCCTTGGCGGTTTCCATCGTGATCGGCGCATGGCCGGCAATCAGCCTGGCGGTTTCAGCGGCGCGGCGCTGCAGCGTCGCAACGTCAGGCACCACTTCGTTGAGCAGACCGAGCGCCAGCGCCTCGGGCGCCTCGATCAGCCGCGCTGTAAAGATCAGGTCCTTGGTCCGCGCCGGTCCGACCAGCGCGACGACCCGGCTTATATTGGACATCGACAGGCAATTGCCGAGCGTGCGCGCGATCGGAAAGCCGATCCGCGTCGAAGCGGTGCCGATCCGGATATCGCAGCAGGCGGCAATTCCCGCCCCGCCGCCGGTACAGGCGCCGGCGATGGCCGCAATGGTCGGCACCCGGACTTTTTCCAGCGCGCCCAGTACCCGGTCGATCCGCTCCTCATATTCGAGCGCATCCTCGGCGGTCTTGAAGGCGCGGAATTGCGAAATGTCGGTGCCCGACGCGAACGCCTTGTCGCCTGTCCCGGTGAGGATCATCGCCTTGATCGAGCGGTCGGCGTTCACGGTCTCGCAGATCGTCGCCATCTGCTCGTACATCGCAAAGGTCAGCGCGTTGCGCGCCTGCGGACGGTTGAAGGTCAGGTGGGCAATGCCGTCCTGGACGGAATAGATCAGGTCTTCGGTGGCTGCTACCGGGGCGTTCATCGCACGCTCTTTCTGTTGTTGGAACTGCGTTCTGCCACATCGGCAGCAAAGCCGAAGCACGCCCGAGGCTCGGGCGCGCTTCGCAAGGCTTTCATTCTGTTCAGGCGACCGCCGCCTTGGATTTCGACATCGGCACCACCTCGCGCCCCTTCAGGACTTCCATGGCGGCGAGCACGCCGCCGCTGCGATGCGGCACCTTGGCGAGATCGAGACCCATCTCGACGCCGGCCAGCGTGCCCATCAGCATCAAATCGTTGAAATGCCCGATATGGCCGATCCGGAACGCCTTGCCCTTGAGCTTGCCCAGACCGGTGCCCAGCGACATGTCGAAGTTTTCCAGCACCACCTTGCGGAAGGCGTCGGCGTCGTGTCCGTCCGGAACCATGACCGCGGTCAGCGCCGGCGAATAGCTGTGCGGGTCGAGGCAGACCAGATCCAGCCCCCATGCCTTGACCGCGGCGCGGGTGGCCGCGCCATGACGCATGTGGCGGGCCCACACATTGTCGAGCCCCTCCTCCTCCAGCATCGCAATCGCCTCCTTCAGCGCGAACAGGAGATTGGTCGCCGGGGTATAGGGGAACGTGCCGAGCTTGTTGATCGCGATCATGTCGTGCCAGTCCCAGTAGGACCGCAGCGAATTGTTGGCCTTCGAGGCGGCCAGCGCCTTTTCCGAGACCGCGTTGAAGCTGAGGCCCGGCGGCAGCATCATGCCCTTCTGCGACCCGCCGACGGAGATATCGATGCCCCAGGCGTCGTGTTCGTATTCCAGCGAGGCCAGACCCGAGATGGTATCGACCATCAGCAGTGCGGGGTGATTGGTGCGATTGAGCGCCTTGCGAACCTCGAGCGGATGCGTGACGCAGCTGGTCGAAGTCTCGTTGTGCACCACGCAGACGGCCTTGATCTTGTGGTCGCGGTCGGCGGCAAGCCTGGCCTCGATCTGCTCGACGTCGGCCCCGTGCCGCCAGTCGGTGGGCAGGAATTCCACCTCAAGCTTGAATTTCTCGGCAATGCCGCGCCACAGCACCGCGAACTGGCCGGTCTCGGCCATCAGCACCTTGTCGCCGGGCGACAGCGTATTGACAATCGCCGCCTCCCAGGCGCCGGTTCCCGACGCAGGATAGATGATGACCGGCTGTTTGGTCCGGAACACGCGCTGGCAGCCCGCCAACACCGCATGACCCAGCTCGGCAAATTCGGGACCGCGATGATCCAGGGTGGGCATGTCCATCGCCCGCAACACCCGGTCGGGCACGTTGGTCGGGCCTGGAATCTGGAGAAAATGCCTACCAGTGTGCAGGGTCATGTGGCGTCCTTCCCGGGGTATTCTGGCTTCACGAGCCGCTCGAATATCACTATTCGGCGGGCTTGTCCCCCCGCCCGGCGCGCCCCGTCAATGCATAACAAAGCGAGCCTTTGCCTTGCCAAGGCCAAAGCGGGGATGCAAGAGATGAGGACATCACACGAGATCGAACCGATGGCAGCGAGGCGGGCCGAAATCCCCCAAAATTCGGCTGAAAACAGCGCCCTTGCCGCACGTCTGGCCCGGGAGATCACCGGGGACGTGTTCTTCGACCGGTTCAACCGCGGCCGCTATGCAACCGACGCATCGTTTTATCAGCTAATGCCCGCCGGGGTCGTGATCCCCAAAACCATGGACGAGGCGCTGCGGGCGCTCGCGATCGCCCGCGATGACGGCCGGATCGTGACGCCGCGCGGCGGCGGCACCTCGCAATGCGGCCAGACCGTCAACCACGGCATCGTCATCGACTTCTCCAAACACCTCAACCGCATCGTCTCGCTCGACCTCGAAAACCGCTCATGCGTGGTCGAGCCCGGCATCGTGCTCGACGACCTCAACCGGCAGCTCAAAAAGCACGGGCTGTGGTTTCCGGTGGATGTCTCCACCGCCTCGCGCGCCACCATCGGCGGCATGGCCGGCAATAATTCCTGCGGCGGCCGTTCGCTGCGTTACGGCACCATGCGCGACAACACGCTGTCGATGGATGCAGCCCTTGCCGACGGCAGCCGACTGCATTTCGGCGAGGTGAATAGAGCCGATAACGGCCCTGCCCTGTTCCGCGACATGCTCGATCTCGGCGCGCGCGAGGCGGCCGCAATCGCCGAAAAATTCCCGAAGGTGCAGCGCCGGGTCGGCGGTTACAATCTCGATGCGCTGGTGCCGCGCAATGCGCCGAATAATCTGGCGCATCTCCTGGTCGGCTCGGAAGGCACGCTGGCCTTCACCACAAAGGTCGAATTGAAGCTGTGGCCGGTGATCCGCAACAAGGTCCTTGGCGTCTGCCACTTCGGCAGCTTTTACGAGGCGATGGATGCCGCCCAGCATCTGGTGAAATTGCGCCCGATCGCGGTCGAACTGGTCGATCGCACCATGCTGGCGCTGGGGCGCGAGATCGCGATGTTCAAGCCGATCATCGGCACCGCTGTGCGCGGCGATCCCGATGCCGTGCTGATCGTGGAATTTGCCGAGGAGGATCAGGCCGAAAACCTCCGGCGACTGAAGCAGCTCGGCGAGCTGATGGCCGATCTCGGTTTTGGCTGGAACCAGCCGCAACGCAAATGGGGCGGCGTGGTCGAGATTACGGAGCCCGCGTTGCAGACGGGTATCGCCGAATTCCGCGCCGCAGGCCTCAACGTCATGATGTCGATGAAGCAGGAGGGCAAGCCGGTCTCCTTCGTCGAGGACTGCGCCGTGCCGCTGCCGCATCTCGCCGACTATACCGCGCGGCTCAACGAGATTTTTGCCCGGCACGGCACCCGCGGCACCATGTATGCGCATGCCTCGGAAGGCTGCCTGCATGTGCGCCCGGTGCTCAACCTGAAGCTGGAGAAGGACGTCAAGGCGATGCGCGCCATCGCCGAAGAAACTTTTGCCATGGTACGCGAATACAAAGGCTCGCATTCCGGCGAGCACGGCGATGGCCTGGTGCGCTCGGAATTTCACGAGGCGATGTTCGGCCCGCAAATCATCGCCGATTTCCGCGAGGTCAAGCAGCGCTTCGATCCCGGCAATGTGCTCAATCCCGGCAAGATCGTCGATGCGCCGAAGATGGACGATCGCACGCTGTTCCGCTATCCGCCGGACTACCGCATTCCGGAGCTGAAGACCGCGCTGGACTGGTCCGCATATCCCGGCGCCGGCGGCGGTTTTCAGGGCGCGGTCGAGATGTGCAACAACAACGGCGCCTGCCGCAAGCTCGAAGGCGGCGTGATGTGCCCGTCCTATCGCGCCACCCGCAACGAGAAAGACGTCACGCGCGGCCGCGCCAACACCTTGCGGCTGGCGATATCAGGACAACTGGGCCCGGATGCGCTGGCTTCCGACGAGATGATGGACACGCTGAAACTCTGCGTGTCCTGCAAGGCCTGCCGCCACGAATGCCCCACCGGCGTCGACATGGCCAAGATGAAGATCGAGGTGCTGGCGGCGCGGGCGGCCAGGCACGGGCTTTCGTTGCGCGACCGGCTGGTGGGCTATCTGCCGCGTTATGCGGCGCTGGCTTCGCACTTCGCCCCGCTCGCCAATCTTCGCAACAGGAGCCCGTTGCTGCGAAAGCTGTTCGAGAAATTCGCAGGGATCAGTGCCCAGCGCGCTTTGCCGGAATGGCGGCGCGACGTGTTCAAGTCGGATGTCGAGGCCACCGGCCCGGCCGATGGCCGCGAAGTCGTGCTGTTCGCCGACACGTTCAATCGCGCCTATGAGCGTGAAAATCTCGACGCCGCGTTGCGCGTGCTGGTGGAGGCCGGGTACCGCGTACATATTCCGAAGCCCGCCGATAGCGGCCGGCCATTGTGCTGCGGCCGAACCTTTCTCTCGGCCGGGCTGGTCGACCATGCGCGGGCCGAACTGGACCGTCTGGTCGCAACCTATTCGCCGTTCGCCGCGCGCGGCGTGCCGATCGTTGGGCTGGAGCCGAGCTGCCTGCTGACGCTGCGCGACGAACTGCTGTCGCTGCGATCGGATGCCTCAGCCAAGAACGTCAGCGCGCATGCGCTGCTGTTCGAGGAATTTCTGGTACGAGAAGCCGAGGCCGGCCGCTTTTCGCTGCCGCTCGGACCTGTTGCCGCGAAAGCCGTGGTGCATGGCCACTGCCACCAGAAATCATTCGGCGCCTTCAAGCCGGTCGAGCAGGTGCTCCGGCTGATCCCCGGCCTGAAGGTCGAAACCATCGAATCCAGTTGCTGCGGCATGGCCGGCGCCTTCGGCTACGGCGCCGAGACCTATAAAATCTCGATGGAAATGGCCGAACTGTCGTTGCTGCCTGCCATCAGGCGCACGGACGACGCCACGCTCGTCGTCGCCGACGGCACTTCGTGCCGGCACCAGATCAGGGACGGCGCCGGCCGTGGCGCCCTTCATGTCGCGCGCGTGCTGGCGATGAGCCTCGACAGCGCCCGCTCCACCCCTTATCCATCCGCCATCACAAAGGAACCGATCCATGGCTGAACTCACCCTCGATGTCGCCCGCAAGATCCTCGACGTCGCTCTCGCAAAGGGTGTCGAGAAGAAACTGAAGCCGCTGGTCGTCACCGTTCTCGATGCGCGCGGTTGCGTCAAGATCACCGCGGCACAGGATGGTACCAGCCTGATGCGCAGCGAGATCGCCCATGGCAAGGCCTACGGCGCATTGGCAATGGGCATGGGTTCAAGGGCGCTGTTCCAGCGCGCGCAAGAGCAGGCCTATTTCGTCAGCGCGGTGAACACGATGGCGCAGGGCCGGCTGATTCCGGTACCCGGCGGCGTGCTGATCCAGGACGGCGGCGTCCTGCTCGGTGCGGTCGGCGTCAGCGGCGACACCTCCGACAATGACGAGATCTGCGCCATCGCCGGCATCGAGGCCGCCGGATTGAAAGCCAACCCGGGCTAGTGGCTGCGCGAGTCCCCTGCTCCAGGCCCCCGGCCATCACCCAAGTGCAAGCCCAAAGTACAAGCTCATGTCACGCCCGAAGAACGTCCTGTGGATCATGTGCGACCAGCTTCGCTATGATTATCTGGGTTGCACCGGACATCCGACGCTGAAGACACCGAACATCGACGCGATGGCCAAACGCGGCGTGCGGTTCTCGAACGCCTATGTGCAGTCGCCGATCTGCGGTCCCTCGCGGATGTCGTTC
>CALROE020000041.1:0-10554 GCA_943369715.1 Bradyrhizobium ivorense | reverse complement strand
CACGCCCGCAACGATGCACAGCGCCACCCACAACGAGAGATACCGTTCGAACAGATTCATAGTGGTTCCGACATTCCGGGCATGAGTCGTGGCGTCCTATCTCCAACTCTATCGGCCGCATCCAACCAGGTTGGTGAATAGTGGAAACTTGCCCAGCTTTCAACAATCCCTCCTTACATCTCGACAGATCGAATTATTATTTAGGCGAAACGTCGCTTCAACGCCCATTTTATCCGATTTTGTCATTCCTCTGTCATCTAATATGTCTATATATATGGACACATTATCCTCGCTTTTTCCGGAAAACCCAATGCACCAAAGTAATCGAGAAGCGATTGCCATCGACGGCTTTGGATCGCTGGCGCAGCCGACCCGCCTCGCCGCCGTTCGTCATCTGCTCGCGGTCCATCCGCAAAGTCTGCCTGCCGGCGAGATCGCGCGGCTTTGCGAGGTGCCACACAACACGATGTCGACACACCTCGGCATTCTCAGCCGGGCGGGCTTGATTTCGGCCGAGAAAGACGGCCGCTCGATGAACTATCGGGCCGACGTCACGGGCTTCCGGGGCCTGCTCAAATTTCTTTCGCAGGACTGTTGCAACGGCCGTCCGGAACTGTGCGGGGACGCATTCGATCTGCCCTCCCAAATCGTCGCCGCCGAACCGACGGAGAAGTTCATGACGCCCGCGTTCAATGTCCTGTTCCTGTGTACGCGGAATTCCGCCCGCTCGATCATCGCCGAAGCCCTGCTCGAGAAAATCGGCCGTGGCCGTTTCCGCGCCTATTCGGCCGGTTCGGACCCGGCCCGGGAACCGGTTCCGGAGGTCATCGAGCGGCTCAAGGCCCTTGGACACGACGTGTCGCACCTGCATTCCAAGTCCTGGGATGAGTTCAAGGGGCCAGACGCTCCCCGGATGGACTTCATCATCGCGCTTTGTGACTCACCCAACGGCCAGTTCTGCCCGGATATCGGTACCCAGTTCGTCACCGGCGCCTGGCCCCTGCCCGACCCGGCGCAATTCACGGGATCCCACACCGAGCGCACCACGCTTCTGAATGAACTCTACGCGATGATCCGGCGCCGGATCGAGATCTTCACCAGCCTGCCGTTCGACTCGCTGGACCGCATGGCGGTCAAGGCACGCCTCGACGAGATCGGCGATACCACGCGCGTATCGCCTTGAGGGAATTCCCATGAAAGTTGGCATCAATGGCATGGGCCGGATCGGCAGGCTCGCGTTGCGCGCGGCACTCGGCGGCATCCATCGTCCTGAAAGCGATCCTCGCGCCGGCAACCGGCTGCAGATCGTCCATATCAACGAGTTGAAGGGCGGCATCGCGGCGACCGCGCATCTCCTCGAATTCGACAGTCTTCACGGACGCTGGCACGAGCCCGTTGCGGTCGATTCCGACAACGTCGTGGCGATCGGCAAGCAGCGCATCGGCTTCAGCGAGCAAGCCAGTCCCGGCGATATTGCATGGGGCGATCTCGGCTGCGACATCGTGCTGGAATGCACCGGAAGATTCCTCAAGCCGGATCAGCTGCAGGGCTATTTCGACCGCGGCGTCAAACGGGTGATCGTTGCCGCCCCCGTCAAGGACGTATCGGCGCTCAACATCGTCGTCGGCGTCAACGACCAGCTCTACGATCCGGCCCGGCATCGGCTGCTGACGGCGGCATCCTGCACCACGAACTGCCTGGCGCCGGTCGTCAAGGTCATCCATGAGGCGATCGGAATCCGGCACGGGCAGATCACGACGATCCACAATCCGACCAACACCAATGTCGTCGTCGACGCCCCGCACAAGGATCTTCGCCGAGCAAGGTCGGCCATGCTTTCGATGCAGCCCACCACGACCGGAAGCGCGACCGCCATTGCGCTGATCTACCCGGAGCTCAAGGGCAAGCTGAACGGTCACGCCGTGCGGGTGCCGGTGCTGAACGCCAGCCTGACGGATTGCGTCTTCGAACTGAATCGCCCGACTTCGGTCGAGGAGGTCAATCAGCTGTTCAAGTCCGCCTCGGAAGGCGTGTTGGCGGGCATCCTCGGTCTGGAAACCCGGGCATTGGTCTCGGCCGACTACAACAACGATCCGCGCAGCTCGATCGTCGATGCCCTCAGCACCATGGTGACCGACGAGACATTGCTGAAGGTCTACGCCTGGTACGACAACGAGGTCGGATACGCCTGCCGGATGGTCGATCTCGCCAACATCGTCCAACGCGCGGGCGTCTAGTTCCATGGTCCGGAACTACCTCATCGTCACGGCGTCCTATTGGGGCTTCACGCTGGTCGACGGCGCCTTGCGGATGCTCGTCCTGTTCCACTTCTTCCGGCTGGGATACACGCCGTTCACGCTGGCCTTCCTGTTTCTCCTGTATGAGGCGGCCGGTATCGGCGCCAACCTCGCCGGCGGCTATTTCGCGTCGCGTTTCGGCATTCCCCGCATGCTCGCGGTCGGCCAGATGCTGCAGATCGCCGGCTTGCTGATGCTGTCGGCGCTCGATCCCGGCTGGGGGGCCGCGGCATCGGTCGCGTGGGTCGTGATCGCCCAGGGCATCGCCGGCGTCGCCAAGGATTTGACCAAGACCGCTTCCAAATCGGCGATCAAGGCGACATCGGCCGAAGGCAGCGGGCAATTGTTCAAGTGGGTCGCATGGTTCACCGGCTCAAAAAACGCGATGAAGGGCATCGGGTTCTTCATCGGCGGGCTGTTGCTCGACCTCGCCGGATTCACTTATGCGCTGTGGATGATGGCCGCGCTGCTCGCCGTGATCTTTGTCGCGGGGCTGCTGCTGCTGCCCTCGCAGCTCGGCAAGGCCAAGTCCTCGAAGACCATCCGTGAACTGTTCGGCAAGTCGCGCGGCGTCAACCTGCTCGCCGCCGCGCGCATCTTCATGTTCGGCGCCCGAGACGTCTGGTTCGTGGTCGGGCTGCCGGTGTTTCTTTACGCCAACGGCTGGCGCTTCCTCGAAGTCGGCGGGTTTCTCGCGGCCTGGACGATCGCCTATGGCGGCGTGCAGGCCATCGCCCCCTTGCTCGTCAGTCGCAGCCCGGACGGCTTGAGCCGCGAGGTGCCGGCCGCCCGCCTCTGGGCGGCGGTGCTCGCCGCGGTGCCGATCGCGCTGGCCGTCATCATGCAGACCACCGGCATCGGCCGCCCCGATCTCGTATTGGTCATCGGGCTGGCGCTGTTCGGCTTGCCGTTCGCGGTGAACTCCTCGCTGCACTCCTATTTGATACTGGCTTATGCCGGATCCGAAAAAGCCGCCGAAGACGTCGGATTTTACTACGCCGCGAACGCCGCCGGACGGCTGCTGGGAATTACGCTTTCAGGCGTGCTCTACCAGTTCGCCGGCATCACGGGATGCCTGGCGGGTTCGGCGGTGATGTTGCTGCTGTGCTGGCTGATCACGTTTCTGCTGCCGAGCAGCGAGGCTCTGTCTCCCGCTCGGGCGAAGCCCTGAGTTCGGCGGCGACTGCCCCCTGTCGCAGCCGTGCAGCGCGATAGCCGGTCGGACCGATTGACGATCGGACGGCTGAAATGCAGCCCGGTCCACATACCCGTAAATCTACGGGGCTAGAGCTCCGGACGGGCGGCAATGGCGGTTACCGAGCAGTTAAGCGCGCTGTAACCGGTGCGCGGTATGGTGACGGTCGACAAAGTGTCGACATTGCCAACGCGGAAGACATTCATGACAACCGATCTGATGACAGGCCGATCCCGAGGGCTCAGCCTGAAGGTCACGCTTGCGGCAGTGGTTACAACGCTTGCCATCCTTGTTCTGATAGCCTGCGGCATCGCGGGAGTGGAAGCCTGGCGTGGTTACGTCGGAGCCGGACGGGTTGCCGAGGTCAACGCCAATACCGACCTGCTGCTCAAGGGCCTTGAAAACATTCAGCTCGAGCGCGGCCAAACCAATACCGCCCTGCAGGCGCCGACCCCGGTCACCGCCCAGGTCAGGGACGTCATCACCAAGCGCCGGACTGCCGGCGATCCCCCTCTGTCGAAAGCCCTGGACCGACTCGCTGCGAGCGGAATTTCCGGCGGCGATCGCCTGATTGCCGATGTGCGCGAGGCCTATGACCGCGTAAAACAATCCCGTCAGGGAGCCGATACGGCGCTGCAAGGGCCGAAGGAGCAACGTGACGCCGCCCTGCTGAAATCCTGGTATCCGGTCGTTTCCGACCTGCTGGGGAAGATCCAGACCCTGTGGGCCGCGGCATCCGGCGAAGTGAGCAAGGAAGACGCCATCGTCGGCCAGCTCACGATCGTCAAGCAAAGCGCGATCCAGATGCGCGAATATGCCGGGCGCGAGCGCGCCATGCACGCCGCCAACCTGTCGGCCAACCGGCCGCTTTCGGCGGAACAGCAGCGCGATATCGCCAACTGGCGCGGATACGTTCAGTCGGCCTGGCAAACCATCCGCGACGTGAGCGCCGGCGGCGCACCCGGCCTCGTTGCCGCGGTCGCCGAGGCCGATCGCGGCTTCGTTCAGAGCCTGCAGAAGCACATCGAAGCGATCACCAAGGCCGGTGTCGCCGGCAGCCCCTACCCGATGTCGGTTCAACAATGGTTCGAGGTCTCGAACCCGGCGCTGGAACTGATCGTCCGCATCAAGGATGCAGCGGTCGACGTCACCGCCGAGCATGCCGCAGCGAAGGCGAGTTCGGCCGAGTTTCGTCTGATCCTTGTGATCGCGCTCACGATACTCGGCATCGCCGTCAGCGCCTTCTCCATCTGGATCGTATCGCGCCGAGTCGCCCGGCCGTTGCTGGCGATGACGGCTGCCATGCGGCGGCTTGCCGATGGCGACAGCTCGATCGACATACCGGCGCTGCAACGGGCGGACGAGATCGGCGAGATGGCCCGATCGGTCGAGGTGTTCCGGGAGAACGCCATCAAGGCTGACGCGGTGGCGGCGGATCAGGAAGCCGAGCGCCAGAAGAAGGAGCGCCGCCAGCAGACGATCGACTCCTTGACCGGCGGGTTCGATATCCAGGCCACGACGGTGCTGGAAACAGTGGCCAGTTCCATTGCGGAGATGCGCGCCACGGCCGCAAAGATGTCGGCCGTCGCCACCGAGAATGCCAGCAAGTCGTCCGCAGTCGCCGCCGCCGCGCATGATACGTCGATCAATGTGCAGACTGTAGCCGCCGCAACCGAAGAGCTTTCGGCTTCCGTGGCCGAGATCGGCCGCCAGGTCACCTACTCGGCGGGCATCGCCGCAAAAGCGGTCGAGGAAGCCGACCAGACCAATGCCGACGTTCAGAGTCTTGCCACGATGACCGAGAAGATCGGCGACATCATGAAACTCATCAACGATATCGCGTCGCAGACCAATCTGCTGGCGCTGAACGCAACCATCGAGGCGGCCCGGGCGGGCGAAGCGGGCAAAGGTTTTGCCGTGGTGGCTTCCGAGGTGAAAACACTGGCCAACCAGACGTCCAAGGCAACCGAGGAAATCTCCAGCCAGATCGCCGCCATTCAGGGTGCCACCCACAAATCGGTCAAGGCCATCGCGGGAATCGGAAAGACCATCGGCGAGATCAGCCATGTTGCGGCCGCCATCTCAGCCGCAGTGGAAGAGCAGCGGGCGGCAACCCAGGCAATCGCCCACAATGTTCAACAAGCAGCAAACGGGACGCAGGAAGTGTCGGCCAACGTCGTTGGTGTAACCGAAGCGGCGTCGGATACCGGGGCTGCCGCCACGCAGGTCGAAGCGGCCGCCAGTACCCTGTCGACCGAATCACAGCGCCTGCGAGAGCACGTAGGCGCGTTTCTTAGCCAGGTCCGCGCGGCCTGACGGCGCGCGTAAAGGGAGCTGAGCGACCAAACGCAACGCGCCTGAACCTGTATTTCGATAATACTAGAAATACGGTTGACAACCATCCCGCCCTCTGAAATTCTACGTTCATGAAACTCGATGACGCCGCCGCACATCTGGAAGCCCTCGGCAATCCGACCCGGCTGAAAATCTACCGCGCGCTGGTTCGCGCCGGGGACGCCGGCATGCCGGTCGGGCGGCTGCAGGACAAGTTGAAGATCGCGCCTTCCACCCTCTCCCATCACATCAAGACGCTGATGGTAGTCGGCCTGATCAGTCAGGTGCGGGAGGCAACGACGCTGGTTTGTCACGCCAACTACGATGTGATGCGCGATCTCGTGGGCTTTCTGGTCGCCGAATGCTGCACCGGTGTCACCGAATGCTCAGACGCCAAGTCGGCCGCGTAGTTTGTTGCGGCGCCTTATTTCGATACTTCTAGTTTGACAGGAGAACAGGATGAACCAGCCCAGGAGCGTCGCGATCATCGGAGCCGGCCCGGTCGGGCTCGCCGCAGCCGCGCATGTGCTGGAGCGCGGACTGACGCCGATCGTACTGGAGGCCGGAGACAGTGTCGGACATTCGGTGCGCAAATGGGGCCATGTGCAGCTGTTCTCGCCGTGGGAATACAATGTCGACCGCGCCGCGCAACGCCTGCTCGCCTCGACCGGCTGGAATTCTCCCGAGCCGGAGCAGTATCCGACCGGCGCCGAGCTGGTGGAGCGCTATCTCGAACCGCTCGCGGCCAACACGGCGCTGGCGAGCCACATCCATACCTCGAGCCGCGTCACCGATATCAGCCGCGTCGGCTTCGACAAGCTCAAGAGCAAGGGCCGGGACGCCGCCCCCTTCGAGCTGCGCTATCAGAACGGGCAAGGTCCCAAAAGCGTGCGGGCCGATGCCGTGATCGATGCCTCCGGCACCTGGCATTCGCCCAATCCGGCCGGCGCCAACGGCTTGCGCGCCGTCGGCGAGGCGCAGGCGGCTGACCGCATCGCCTATGGAATGCCTGATGTGCTGGGCAAGGACCGCGCACGCTATGCCGGCAAGACGGTCGCGGTGCTGGGCGCCGGGCATTCCGCCATCGGCACGCTGACCGATCTGGCACGGCTCGCGACCGAGGCGCCGGAAACCAGGCCGGTCTGGCTGCTGCGCGGCAATGATCCCGCCAAGGCGTTTGGCGGTGGCGCCAACGACAAGCTCGCCGCCCGCGGCGAACTCGGCACCACCTTTGCCGCGCTGGTCGCGGCGGGCCGGATCACCGTGGAGAGCGAATTCCGGGTTTCGCATATCGGTTCCGATGGCCCTCGCCTCACCGTCGCCACCGGCGCCGGTAGTTGCTGCCGTCAGGTGGTGGTGGACCAGATGATCGTGGCCACCGGCTTCCGGCCAGATCTGGATTTCGTGCGCGAACTGCGCATCCAGCTCGATCCCGCGATCGAATGTCCTGTCGCGCTGGCGCCGCTGATCGATCCCAACGAACACAGCTGCGGCACGGTGCGGCCGCATGGCGCGCGCGAGCTGGCGCAGGCCGAACCCGGCTTCTATTTCGCCGGCATGAAGTCCTACGGACGCGCGCCGACCTTCCTGATGCTGACCGGCTACGAACAGGTCCGTTCGATATCAGCGGAACTCGCCGGCGACCATGAAGCCGCGGCGCGCGTCGAACTGGTGCTGCCGGAAACCGGCGTCTGCAGCCGCGCCGATGCGCCCGGCGCAGGCCAGTGCTGCGGTGGACCGGCGCCATCGGCTGTTGACGCCTGTTGCGTCGACGACGCAAATGCGAAGCAACAAGGAAAAACCGGATGCGGCTGCGGCTAGCGCGGCCTGAACGCAGATAGGTGAGCCAAATTTCGCTGGAGGGCCGATCCGTCATTGTCGCGATGTGCCTGGGGCAGCTCGGCAGCCTGCTGCCGCACGTCGTGGTGCCGTCCGTTCTCGCCGCGTTCCTGATACCGGAATGGCAGTTGAGCGGCGCACAGGCCGGCCTGCTGGCGGGCTCCGGCGCCGCCGGCTACATGCTGACCGTGCCGGTGCTGGCAACGCTGACCGACCGGATCGATGCCCGCAGGATCCTGATTGCGGGTTCAGCGGTCAGCGCGCTCGGCACAATGCTGTTCGGGTTGTTCGCCACCGGCCTCTGGTCGGGCGCGCTGTTCAACGCAATCGCGGGCATCGGCTTTGCCGGCGCCTATATGCCCGGCCTCAAGGCGCTGACCGACCGCCTGGCATCAGGTGATTCCTCCCGCGCCATCACGTTCTACACCTCCAGCTTCTCGTTCGGCGTCGGCCTGTCCTTCCTGGTTGCGCAACTGGTCGCGGAAAGTTTTGGCTGGCGCAGCGCGTTTTACGTGACGGCGCTCGGTCCGATCGTGATGCTGGGGGTCTGCCTGCTGTTGCGACCGGTCGCACCGAAGCCCGCGCAAGGGCGTTTGCTGGATTTCGCGCCGGTGTTCCGCAACACCAGGGCGATGGGATTCGTGCTCGGCTACGGCGCGCATTGTTTCGAGCTTTACGGCATCCGGACCTGGCTGGTCGCGTTCTGGACCTTTGTCGCGTTGAAGAATTCGGACACCTCCCTCCTGACGCCGATCGTCGTCAGCGTGATTTTTTCGCTGCTCGCCATGCCGGCCAGCATTCTCGGCAACGAGTTCGCGCTCAGGGTCGGCCGGCATCGCGCGATCTCGATCGTCATGTTCGCCTCTGCGGCGGTGGCGTTGCTGATCGGATTGTTCGCGGACCGGTCGCCATTGTTCCTGCTGCCCCTGCTGCTGGCCTACGCGATCACCGTCCCGGCTGACTCCGGCGCGCTGACCTCCGGCATGTCGATGGCCGCTCACCCCGACTATCGCGGCGCAACCATGGCGGCGCATTCCACCGTCGGCTTCAGCCTGTCCGCGCTCGGCGCCTGGGGCGTCGGCGTCGCGCTCGACCTCGCCGGAGGACCGCTCAGCGCCACCGCCTGGATGGCGGCGTTCTCGGTTCTGGCGGCGGGCATTTTGCTCGGTCCGGTGGCACTCTATTGGTCCAGAACCGCAGCAGCACCATAGCCGGCGGCGTGCCAGCGATCGCGCGGTAGTTGCCCCTTCCATTGCACGCCGTTTCGAGCAAGAACACCGCATGGAAAACGACACCGGCCCGGCAGCCACGCCCAGAAGTCTCGTGCGGTGGGCAATCACCCCGCCGCAATCCTATGCGGTTTACTTCCTCGCTCTCGTGCTGGTGGCGGGACTGTCGTTTTACGTCGGCTCACTGAAGCCGAAGAAAGCCGTCGGCGGGCCCCCGCCAGTGACCGCTCCGCGCAACTGAAGTTCGGATCATGCCATGACCCGAGACGCGACAGCTTCGATCGTCCGCATCAACCCGCCCGAACTCGGCACACCGCCCGGCTATTCGCAGGTGGTCGAAATCAGCGCCGGCAGGATCATCTTCATATCGGGCCAGACCGCGCTCGACCGCGACGGCAATGTGGTGGGCAAACATGATTTCGCCGCTCAGGCCGAACAGGCGTTTGGCAACCTCGCGGTGGCCCTGCAAGCGCGCGGATGCACCGCCGTCAATCTGGTCAAGCTGACGGTGTTCCTGACCGACATGGACAATCTCGGGACCTATCGCGAGGCGCGAAACCGGTTCTTCGCGACCGTCACGCCGCCAGCCGCGCCCGCGGTGACGCTGATCGAAGTGTCAAAACTGTACGGTGCGGATTTCATGATCGAGATCGAGGCCATCGCGGCAGCGTGAATTCCGCGAATCGATCTAGGCTGGGCGGCCATTCACCATCCGGTGTCCCGATGCCCAGTGCCAGGCTCGCCCAAACCCCCGACCTTGCTTCGCTGCTCGAACTCTATCGGGTCTCGGAGGTCAGCTCCCCTGCCGAGCCGATCGAACGGGCCGAACAGATCTGGCGGGAAATGCTGTCCGACCGCAGCGTCGCGGTGTTCGTATCCGCCGACAACGCGCAGATCGTTGCAAGCTGCATGCTGATATCAGCGCCAAATCTCCTGCGCGCCGGACGGCGGCACGGTTTTCTCGAAAATGTCGTCACCCATCCCGCCTTTCAGGGGCAAGGCCATGGACGTGCCGTGGTCGGCGCCGCCCTCGTGGAGGCATGGACCCGGGACTGTCATCACGTCCTGATGCAGAGCGGCCGGCAAGACCCGCGCGTGCACCGCTTCTATCAGCGCTGCGGCTTCGAGCCGGGGCTCAGGGTCGGCTACGTCGCGCGCCGGCCTGCTTTAGGACCCAAGAGCATTTTGCCCCCGCGCAAAAATTGCGTTCCGGGCGCGGAACGAATTCCGTCGTGCCGGTTAGTAATCCCAAGCCGTTGCGCTGGAGATTGCCGATGCCAAGAACTGGCTGGAAGATACCTTATGGGGCGGCCCAGACCGTCTACCTCGTTGTCGACCGCGTGAGCCGGCAGCGCGCCGTGTACTGCGAAATCGAGATCGAGCGGACCGACATCGAAACCGTCGTCACCGACCTGCTCGCCGGACAATTCAACGACCCGGTCCGCGTCACCGCCTTCAATACCCTCGAACATTGGTCGCACGACATCTCCAGGGATATCGCTACCGAAATCCAGACTCGTTGCGACATCGAGGGCACAGCCGTACCAGGGCATGTCGAGGACTTCGTTCACGAGCACTCCGGTTCAGTCGCTCAGCAACCTTCGTTTCGCCGGCCCGGTCACGTACCGCCAAGCCGCGCCGCAAGGTAATCGGTGTGGCG
>CALROE020000040.1:0-10652 GCA_943369715.1 Bradyrhizobium ivorense | reverse complement strand
CCTTGCCAGCGCGCGACCTGGGCGACGATGTGGCCGGCGGCGCCGAAGCCGTAGATGCCGAGCCGCTCGGCATTGCCCGCCATCACCAGCGAGCGCCAGCCGATCAGGCCGGCACACAGCAATGGCGCGATCGAGACATCGTCGCCCTGTTCGCCGAGCGGGAAGGCGTAACGGGCGTCGGCGATGGCATGCGTGGCGAAACCGCCGTCCCGCGTATAGCCGGTGAACAAGGGACGATCGCAAAGATTCTCCATGCCCTCCCTGCAGAAACGGCAGACGCCACAGGTGTAGCCGAGCCAGGGGATTCCAACCCGATCACCGATCCGGTGGCTCGTGACGTTGCCCCCGACGAGATCGACACGGCCGACGATTTCATGACCCGGAACGATCGGATACTTGATGCCAGGCAGTTCGGCATCGACGACGTGAAGGTCGGTTCGGCAGACTCCGCACGCACTGACCTTGACGCGAATTTCGTCGTCGTGTGGGAGCGGATCATCGCGCTCCTGAAGCCGGAGCAGCGATCCGGGAGAGGTGAGGGCCATCGCCTGCAAGCTGCTTCTCCCGGCTCCCCGTACCCCGCCGTCAGTGCGACATCAGTGTCGGCACCGTCATGGATTGAATCATGCCACGCGTGACGCCACCCAGAAGGCGTTCCTGCAGTCGCGAGTGACCATAGCCGCCCATGACGATCAGATCGAGACCGTCGTCCGCCGCGATCGACAGGATGCTCGGCTGGATATCGGCGCGGTCGGCATCCATTTCCTGGATCCGCACGGTCGCGCCATAGCGCGCCAGATGGGCCAATACGGCCTTCGCGGATGCTTCAGCCGGCGCTTTTCCTTCATTGATGCTGATAATGGTGATGGCCTGCGCCCGAGTAAGGAATGGTGCCGCATCGCGAAGTGCCCGCGCGGCGAGGCGGCTGCCATCCCATGCAATTCCGATCCGCTTCGTCTCCAGGGGGCCTTTGTGCACATAGGGGACAAAGAGGACCGGCCCTCCCGATTCAAACAGTATTTCCTGAGGCATGACGTTATCGAAGGTCTGGCGCTCGGGCTCGGGTTGCAGCACGATCGTCAGATCGTGCAGCCGTGCTCTGGCGATCACGCTTGCCGCGGCGTCCGACGGCACGCTTGCCATCGCCTGGGAATCGTGGGCGATACCGGCGTTGCGGGCTTCGATCTCGAATACGGAAAGCGCGGCATTGGCCCGGGCCAGCGCGCGTTCCCGCTCGATCTCGAAGACCGCGGCTGCGGCGGACCCGCCGGCATCGATCGGGAGCGCGACGTTCGTCGTTTCATATCCAACCGAAATCGCCCGGAGATGGGCGGCGTATGAGACCGCCAGCGAGATTGCGGCGTCGACCACAGGGCGTATCGACCGCTCTGACGGAATGTGAACCAGAAGATTCTTCAACATGATCTCTCCGCTCCTCGGAAATGTCGGTCGCTGCTGTGTCGTTCGGCAAGAGCCAACGTCGGCAACGAGATTGATTCAAGTCACGGGCTGCTTCGGCGGAAGCGGCCTGGTGGCACCAGGGTAAACCGGTTCCCGATGGATTTCAGCGCCGGACTCATTGACCACGACGACAAAGAGATCGTCGTCCCTGACCGAGCGTTCGTGGCTGAACCGGCGCGCCAGTTCTTTACTGTGCTCGATCGCTTGTGAGTCCGTTCGAAACTCAAGTCCCGCCCGATCCCTGATCGGTACTCCGTCCTTCATGTCAAAATAGTAGGTTTGCATCGGCCACTTTCAGGATAGAGAGGCGAATGCTCCGGGTTCGCGCAGTCCCTGAGCATCCGTAATAGAGCGTCGAGGAAAGCAGGCGCCGAACCATCAGCCGCGAACGTCCCTTACGCACATTACGACTAGTGCAAGCAGCGGTACAGAAGCTTGTCATAGATCAAGCGGTTATCCGCGACGTGCGGGCTGTTCGGTGCTGCGCCATCCCCGGCTCAGATGTAGCCGAGCCACCGCCAGTAGGTGGCGCCAAGCAACATGACCAGTGCCAGCGCGATCACGGTCAGCACAAGACCGGTGCGCACGAAGTCCTTCGCATCGAAGGTCTCGGTGCCGTAGGCCACCATGTTCTGGGGTGCATTGACCACCAGGATGAAGCCGAAGCTGACCACGAATTGCAGCAACACCGTCATGCCGACGATGTTGATGCCGGGCGTCGCGACGCTTTGCAGCACAGCGATGACGATCGGGATCATGGCGGAAGCCAGCGCCGTGGCACTGGCAAAGCCGAGATGGATCAAGGTGAGAAACAGGCTGAGCGTGCCGAGGATGAACAGCGCGGTCGCGTATTTGAGACCGAACTGCGCGACCGCGAGGTCGGCGAGCCATGCCGCGCCCTTGGTCTGCAGCAGCGCCGTTCCGACGCTGATGCCGATGCCGAACAGCACGATCGTCCCCCACGGGATCCGCGGCTGGGCGTCTCTCCAGGTCATGATTCCGATGCCCGGCAGGAACATCAGCGCAACCGCCGCCAAGGTGGTCGACGAGGTGTCGAACTTGTGCAGCACGCCCTCGGTGGACCAGAACAGCAGCAGCGTCAGCGAGATCGCCAGCAGCTTCTTCTCCGCGGTCTTCATCGGCCCAAGGTCGGCCAGCGATTGGCGGATCTGTTCGCGGCCGCCGGGGATTTCCTTGACCTCGGCCGGCATCATCCACGTCATCACGAAGTAGAGCGCGATCGACATCAGGATGGCGAAGGGGGCTGCGGCGATAAACCATTCGAGCCAGGTGATGGATTTCTGCAGCGTCTTTTCGATGAAGCCGACCGCGACCATGTTCTGCGCCGCAGCGGTCTTGATGCCGACGTTCCAGATGCTGGCGGTCTGCACCGTGGTGATCATCAGCATGCCGGCAAAGGCGCCCTTCTTGTTGACGCCGAATGCCGAGATGATGCCGAGCATGATCGGGACCAGGCAGGCGACACGCGCGGTGGTGGAGGGCACCAGGAACGCCATGACGAAGCCGACCAGGATCGCACCCACCACGACGTGATGGACCTCGCCGCCGACGCGGGAGAGGATCGTCAGCGCGATGCGCTTGTCGAGGCCGGTCGCGGTCATGGCGGCGGCGATAAACAGCGCCGACGCCACCAGCGCCAGCGCGGTATTGGCGAAACCACTGAAGGCGAGGCCGAGGCCGGCGCTGGTGCCGAGCAGCACCTTGGGATTGGCTGGATTCGGCGCCAGCCCGAGCAGAAACGCCATCAGGGCGGCGATCACCACGGCGGAGACGGCGTAGTCGAGGGCTTCGGTCATCCAGACGATGACGGCAAAGGCCAGCACTGCCAGCATGCGCTGGCCGGCGATGGAAAGCCCTTCCGGGGTCGGCAGCCATATGACGGCGACAAGGGCTGCGACAGCGATCAGAAGGCCCCAATTGGACCGCAACCAGAAGGGCTTCGCCGGAGATGGCACGTTGGCCCCCGAGGGACCGGATACTGCGTCGATCGTAGCCATGAGAATTCCCCTCGCTGCAAGGACAGCCGATCAGCTTTTGGGGGACGAGCATTTGAGCGATGTCAAGCCGGTGCCGCGGCCCCGGGGGCTCGGCTGGGTAGCCCTGTAAAGTCGTTGACATGCATCAATCGGGCGGCGGGATTCTCGAAATAGCCTCACCCCGAAATTGGAGGCAGAAATGCGCGCACATCAAATCATGACCAGCAAGGTCATCACGGTGAAAGCCGATACATCCATTCGGGAAGCTGCCGACCTGATGCTGCAGCATCACATCAGTGGCCTTCCGGTGGTCGACGATACAGGGAAACTGCTTGGTGTCGTCTCCGAAGGCGACTTCATGCGCCGCAGCGAGATTGGGACGCAGGGACCGCGGATCCGATGGCTGGACTTCCTGATGGGCCCCGGAAGATCCGCGGAGGACTTCGTGCGCGCCTCCGGCCGCAAGGTCGGCGAGATCATGACGCGGGAGGACCTCTTCACCGCGACGGAGGACATGCCGCTCGAGAAACTGGTGCGGCTGATGCAGCGCGAGAGTGTCAAACGGCTTCCCGTGCTCCGCGGCGATGCGCTGGTCGGAATTGTGACGCGCTCTGATCTCCTCCGCGCCGTCGCCAGTCTGGCGCGCGACGTTCCGGATCCAACCGCCGATGACGACCACATCCGCAACCGCGTGATCTCATCGATCGAACAGCATGAATGGCACCCCATGCAGCTTGGGGTCACCGTGCGGGACGGAATTGTCCATCTCGACGGCATGATCACCGACGAGCGGTTCCGGCAGGCCGCGATCGTGGCCGCCGAAAATGTTGCCGGCGTCAAGTTGGTTCACGATCATCTCTATCTGTTTGACGCGACCTCGGGGCTTTCGTTCCCCTCGCCGGAAGACGAGGGATGGATAAAGACCGGGTAGAGGGAGCGCGCCTGTCGATCTGGTTGCGGCAGATGCCGCGTTCCAGACCGACAGGTGAACGACCTTGTTTTGGGCAATGGCCGCCGATTACTTTCCCCGGCCGACGCTCCGGTAAACCCGATTGCGCATTTCGCGGCTCTATTGCGGTGTGATCCCGGCATCCTTGATGATCCGGCCCCATTTCTCGATCTTCCTTGCCCGACGGTGCCGCGCGCGTCAGTATTCTGACCGAGCAGGTCATGCACGCCAGGGGAAGCCTCGCCAATCCGCTGTCGGATGCCGATATCGAAGCCAAGCTGCGCGAATGTGCGAGGTCGGGCGAGACGAGATGGAATCCGGACCGGCTGATCGAGGTGGTGTGGCGTCTGGAGACCGTTTCGGATATTGCGGAGCTGATGAATTCAGCCGGCGGCGGTTAGGCACGATGCCAAACTATCTCAAGCCTCCAGTCTTCCCGTTGACCGTCCTGATGGCCGCGGTAGGCGCGAACATCGCTGCCGCCACGCCGCTCACGCCGTTTCGTTACGAAGCGCAGGCGCAACGGCATTGCCCCGGCGACACGGTGGTCTGGCTGGATTTCCGCAAGGGCATCTATTACGCCAAACGGCAGAAGTTTTACGGGCGGGGTGCCAACGGCAGCTTCGCTTGCCTGGAGGAAGTGCGTAACAATGGCTATCGCCGCTCGTTGCTCGGGCTTCGGTAGAGCGGGATCAGGCGCCATCCGCCGAATTCCGCAATCCGGAATGCTGGACCTGCGCGCCGCCAGCCCCTATCTAGACCGTCATGAACGCTTTATCGGACGCGCCGCAGGCGCGCTTCTACCAGTCCCACGGACTTCGGCTGCACTACACCGACTGGGGCAACGCATCGGCGCCGCCGCTGTTGCTGGTCCATGGCGGCCTCGATCACTCCCGCAGCTGGGACCATGTGGCGCGGGCGTTGCGGGCGAATTTTCACGTCATCGCGCCCGACTTGCGCGGCCACGGCGATTCCGAGTGGGCGAAGGGCAGCAGCTACAGCCTGGCCGATCACGTCTACGATCTGGCCTGCCTGGTGAAGTCCGAAGGTCTGGAAAACCTCGCTGTCGTCGGCCATTCGATGGGCGGCATGGTCAGCCTGACCTTCGCCGGGGCGTTTCCGGAAAAAGTTTCGCGGCTGGTCGTGCTCGACGGCGTGACCAATTTTCCGGCGCGACGGGTGAAGCCGATCGATATCAGGATCGCGGACTGGGTCGGCGACCTCGACAAGACCGCGCAGCGGAAAACCCAGCGCTATGCCTCGGTGGCCGATGGCGCCGATCGCATGCTCGGACGCAATGCGCGGCTGACCCGCGAGCAGGCGACGCATCTCGCCACCCATGCCCTGAAACAGAATGCCGACGGCGGTTACAGCTGGAAGTTCGATCCGTATTTGCGCGCCCGCGCGCCGTACCGGCTGTCGCTGGAAGACAACATCGCGCTGTGGTCGCGCATTGCCTGTCCGACGCTGCTGGTGGCCGGCAGCGAGAGTTTCTTGCCGGATCCGGAAACCGCAGGGGTGCTCGGGCATTTCAAGCAAGCTGAACTGGTGAAGATCGAGGGCGCCGGGCACTGGGTGCAGCACGACAAGCCGGCCGAGATTATCGGCGCGCTCAAAACGTTCCTTGAGGTGCTGGTGACGGGCGAAGCGGCGATCCTCGGTCCATCAGCCGTGGCGTGATCCAAATGCCAGATCGCGGCTGCGCAGCCGGCCGCGCCGGATCGACCACCGCTCCTGATTGTGGCGCAGCACGTCGTTGAGCACGGAACGCGGGTTCAATTGCCGTTGCGGCAGGCAGGCGATGACGGCGTTGCGGTCCTCGATGCCCTGCTCGTCGACGATCCAGACCTTGAGATTGTCGCCGGCGAGCCGCGCCGCGATACGGTCGGGCAGCGGTTCGATATCGTTCATGACCGTCACATTCATCACGATGCGGCCGCCCGGTGCCAGCCTGGCGCGGATCGCATCGCAGGTTTCGACATCGAATTCGTCGTTGAAGCGAAAACCCGGGCCGCCGATATCGATGGCGATGCCATCGTAAAGCGCGCCGTTCTGAAAGATGAATTTACGGAAATCGGACACCATGCAGTGGAGACCGTCGGGCAGCCCGAAGAACTTCTGCGCGATCACGAAGCTGATCGGGTTGTTGTCGACGATGGTCAGCTGTTTTCCCAGCCGGGCCAGCCGCGTGGCAAGGTTGCCGCCGCCGCATCCGAGCACCAGGATGTTGGCGGAGCGGTGCAGCAGTTCATCCATCAGTTTCACATAGGTGAAGACGCTCTCGCCGTCGGGTGTCGCCTGGCTCTGGCGCACGCCTTCCTCAAAATAGATCCGGGTGCCATCCCACGAGCATTCGACAATCTCGATCTCGCCGCTTCTTCCCTGATAACGTCCTAACAGCCGCACAACCGATTCCCCATCGAGTTCATGCATCAAATAGCATGCGGCGACGCTCGCCTGCATGATATACAGCACCTGTACATCGATGCTTGAAGCAGTAATTTGTATGTTATAGATATTATCTGGCCGAAACCGGAGCGACCTTCATGATTACCGCCAATCAACTCAGGGCCGCGCGCGCGCTCCTGAACATCGATCAGCGGCAGACCGCGGACCTGGCGGGCCTTTCGGTGCCGACGATCCAGCGCATGGAAGCCAGCGACGGCGTCATCCGCGCCAATGTCGATTCGCTGATGAAACTGGTTTCCGCGCTCGAGAATGCCGGCATCGAGTTGATCGGGCCGGGAGTTGCGAGTGCCGCCGGCGGACGAGGTGTCCGGCTGCGCGAGCACGTTGCAAAACCGAAGATGGCCCGGCCGCTGAAAGCGTCGTCGCGGGCGCTGGAGCGGGCGCGGTAAAGTAGCGGGAGCCTGTTGTTTCCTTCCCCCACAAGGGAGAGGGGAAAAGTCCCTTGCTTCAGGACGTAACGGCATTGCTATCCACCTGTTCGAGCAGCGCGAGCAGACCGCGCAGCATCGCCGTCGGCGTCGGCGGACAGCCGGGGATGTGCAGATCGACCGGGATCACCGCGGCGACGCCGCCGACCACCGCATAGCTGCCGGCGAAACAGCCGCCGTCGCGGCCGCAATCGCCGACCGCGACCACCCATTTCGGGTTGGGTGTCGCATGAAAGGTGCGCTCCAGCGCCTCGCGCATGTTCCTGGTCACAGGGCCGGTAACCATCAGCACATCGGCATGGCGCGGCGACGCCACGAATTTGAGGCCGAAGCGCTCGACGTCGTAATAGGCGTTGTTGAGCGCGTGGATTTCCAGTTCGCATCCATTGCAGGACCCGGCGTCGATCTCGCGGATCGAGAGACTGCGGCCGAGCCGCCGCCGCGCTGCGCGTCCGACCGCGCCTGCAAGTTCGGTCACCGCGGCATCATCAGGCAATGGCGGCAGTTCGGTGAACGGCCGGCGAAACAGGCTTTCGAACAGCAGTTTGCGCATCGCTAGAGGTCCTGGCCCGAATAGGAACAATTGAACGACTTGTTGCAGAGCGGAAAATCCGCGACGATGTTGTTCTCGATCACGGCTTCCAGCAGCGGCCATTGAAACCATGAGGGGTCGCGCAAATGGCAGCGCTCGATCAGGCCGTCCCTGAGGCGGAGCCAGACCAGCACGTCGCCGCGAAAGCCCTCGACGATGGCCATGCCTTCGCGCGCCTTGCGCCGGTGCGCCGCATGGGTGCCGAGCGGGCCCTGCGGCAGCCGGCTCAATATCTGGTCGATCAGGGCAAGCGACTGTTCGACCTCGCGCACGCGGATCCAGACCCGGGCATTGACGTCGCCCTCGTTCAGCACCGGTACCTCGAAGCGCAGGCTGTCATAGGGCGGATAGGCGAGGGCGCGGCGCGCGTCGAACGACCGGCCGGAAGCGCGGCCGACGGTGCCGCCGGCGGCGTACTGCCTCGCCAATGCCGGCGTGAGTATGCCGGTATCGACGGTGCGGTCCTGCAGCGACGCGGTGTTGTCGTATAATTCGATCAGGGCCGGGAAGCGCAGCCGGATGTTGTCCAGCGCGGTCTGGATGGCTTCGATCCCTTGTCCGCTGAGGTCGCGGGTGACGCCGCCGGGCACGATGACGTCGCGCAGCAGCCTATGTCCGAATGCGCTGTACGAAGCGCGCAGTATGCTCTCGCGCAGCACGCTGCAATGGGCGTGCATCAGGCTGAAGGAGGCATCGTTGCAGATCGCGCCGATGTCGCCGAGATGGTTGGCGAGCCGCTCGAGTTCGGCCAGCAAGGCGCGCAGCCACACCGCGCGATCGGGCACCACCAGCTGCAACGCCGCCTCGGCCGCGCGCGAAAATGCGTAGGCATAGGCGACGGTGCTGTCTCCGGAGACGCGTCCGGCAAGCGTTGCGGCGCGCTCCAGACTGGCGCCCGACATCAGCCCCTCGACACCCTTGTGGGTATATCCCAGCCGCTGCTCCAGCCGGACCACGGTTTCGCCGCTCGCGGTAAAGCGGAAGTGGCCAGGCTCGATGATGCCCGCATGTACCGGACCGACCGCGATCTGGTGCATGCCATGGCCTTCGGTCGCGAGAAAATGATAGAGCGCGGCCTTCGGCGGCGCGTCGATGCGATCTCCGAGCGGAAAGCGTACGCCCCACCGATCGTGATCGAGCCAGGGGCGGGGATCGGGCAGGCCTTCGGCCGACAAGCCGAACAGGTCGCGGATGCTGCGCTCCAGCCGGAGCGCCGGCGGATGGTGCAAGCCGACGGAGGGATAGACGCGATCGGGGCAATCCAGGCTGACGACGGCGACTTCGGCGGTCTGGCCGTCGGTGATTGCCATGTGCACCGCTGACGGTTCGCCCCAAAGACCGAGCAGGCTCCAGCGGCCGCGCGCCAGCTCGCCGGCGGCAAAATTCCAGACCGCGGCATCGACCACCGTGCGCGGCCACGGGCCGTGATGCGCTACCCCGCGGCCCTCCAGCATGAGATCGATCAGCGACGGCATATCCGGTTGATCCTTTGGACTATCCAAGCAGGCGGGCGACATTCTGGAACCAGACCACGAGCGGCGCGGGAAGATAGATGCCGGCGCCCAGCACCAGCGCGAGATGCGCAAACATCGGAACATAGGAAGCCTCGGCCGACGCCGTGCTGCCGCGCGGCCGACCGAATGCGACGCTGGTCAGCCGCAGCAGCAAGGCGCCGAACGCCAGCAGGATCCCGAACACCAGCACGATCGCCAGCAACGGTTGCCGCGCGAAGGTGGAGGTCACCACCAGAAACTCGCTCATGAAAATGCCGAGCGGCGGCAATCCGGCGATCGCGGCGACGCCGACCACCAGGCCCCAGCCGAGCGCCGGATGGGTCACCGTCAGGCCGCGGATCCGGTTGATCCGCTGCGTGCCCTTGATCTGCGAAATATGGCCGACGGCGAAGAAGATCGCCGACTTGGTCAGGCTGTGCATCACCATGTGCAGCAGTCCGGCAAAATTGGCGAGCGGGCCGCCCATGCCGAAGGCAAAGACGATAATGCCCATGTGCTCGATCGAGGAATAGGCGAACAACCGTTTGATATCCCGCCGGCGGTAGAGCATGAATGCCGCGAACACCACCGAGACCAGCCCCAACGTCACCATCAGGGGGCCGGGCGCGATCGCGGCCGGATTGGCGGCGAGCAGGATCTTGAAGCGCAGCAGCGCATAGAGCGCGACGTTCAGCAGCAGGCCGGACAGCACGGCCGAGATCGGCGTCGGACCCTCGGCATGGGCATCGGGCAGCCAGGCGTGCAGCGGCGCGAGGCCAACCTTGGTGCCGTAGCCGAGAAACAGGAACACGAAGGCAACGTTGAGCAAGGCAGGGTCGAATTTCGCGGCATGCTCGATCAACAGCGTCCAGATCATGCCGTCCTGGCCTTCGCCCACCACTGGACGCGCCGCCATATAGACCAGGATGGTGCCGAACAGTGCCAGCGCGATGCCGACGCTGCCGAGAATGAAATATTTCCAGGCCGCTTCCAGCGCGGCATGGGTGCGATAGATGCCGACCATCAGCACCGTGGACAGGGTGGCGATTTCCACCGCGACCCACATCAACCCGATATTGTTCGACACGAACGCGAGGTTCATGCCGAACATCATGATCTGGTACATGGCGTGGTAGAAACGCAGGTAGGCCGGGGTCAGCCGGCCGGTATCGAGTTCGTGGGCGATGTAGCTGGCTGAGAAGATGCTGGTGGTGAAGCCGACGAAAGTGTTGAGCACGATGAAAACGATGTTGAGATCGTCGA
>CALROE020000039.1:0-10791 GCA_943369715.1 Bradyrhizobium ivorense | reverse complement strand
CCTCGGCCTTGAACTTCGTGTGCGGCTTCACCGAGCCCGGCTTGCACAGGATCTGCCCGCGCTCGACGTCCTCACGCTTCGTGCCGCGCAGCAGCGCGCCGATGTTGTCGCCCGCCTGGCCCTGGTCCAGCAGCTTGCGGAACATCTCGACGCCCGTGACGATCGTCTTCTGGGTGTCGCGGATGCCGACGATCTCGATTTCCTCGCCGACCTTGACGATGCCGCGCTCGACGCGGCCGGTCACCACGGTGCCGCGGCCCGAGATCGAGAACACGTCTTCCACCGGCATCAGGAACGGCAGATCGATCGGACGCTCCGGCTGCGGAATGTAGCTGTCCACGGCCTTCATCAGTTCGAGGATCGCGTCGTGGCCGAGCTTCTTGTCCTTGTCTTCAAGGGCGGCGAGAGCCGAACCCTTGATGATCGGAATATCGTCGCCCGGGAAGTCGTACTTCGAAAGCAGTTCGCGGACTTCCATCTCGACGAGCTCGAGCAGTTCCGGATCGTCCACCATGTCGCACTTGTTGAGGAACACGACCATCGCGGGAACGCCGACCTGCTTGGCCAGCAGGATGTGCTCGCGGGTCTGCGGCATCGGGCCGTCGGCCGCGGACACCACCAGGATCGCGCCGTCCATCTGGGCGGCACCCGTGATCATGTTCTTGACGTAGTCGGCGTGGCCCGGGCAATCGACGTGGGCGTAATGCCGGTTCGCGGTCTCGTATTCGACGTGTGCGGTCGAAATCGTGATGCCGCGCGCCTTCTCTTCCGGCGCCTTGTCGATCTGGTCGTACGCGGTGAACGTCGCACCGCCGGATTCCGCCAGCACCTTGGTGATCGCCGCCGTCAGCGACGTCTTGCCATGGTCGACGTGACCGATCGTTCCGATGTTACAGTGCGGTTTATTACGTTCAAACTTTGCTTTGGCCATGACTCTCTCCGTTCAGTCGTTAACTGCCGCTAACGACAATCAGGCAAACTTCTTCTGGACTTCCGCCGACACGTTGGCCGGCGCTTCCGCGTAGTGATCGAACTGCATCGTAAAGGTCGCGCGACCCTGGCTCATCGAGCGCAGGTTATTCACGTAACCGAACATGTTCATGAGCGGCACCATCGCGTTGATGACGTTGGCGTTGCCGCGCATGTCCTGACCCTGGATCTGGCCGCGCCGCGAATTCAGATCGCCGATGACCGAGCCGGTGTAATCTTCCGGAGTCACGCATTCGACCTTCATGATCGGCTCGAGCAGGACGGACTTGCCCTTCTGCAGCGCTTCGCGGAATGCCGCGCGCGACGCAATTTCGAAGGCCAGCGCCGAGGAGTCGACGTCGTGATAGGCGCCGTCCACCAGCGTCACCTTGACATCGACCACCGGGAAGCCGGCGACGACGCCGGAGCCCAGCACGCTGTTGAGACCCTTTTCGACGCCGGGGATGTATTCCTTCGGCACCGCGCCGCCAACGACCTTGGATTCGAACTCGAATCCCTTGCCGGGCTCGTTGGGTTCGACGACGAACTTGACCCGCGCGAACTGGCCGGTACCGCCGGTCTGCTTCTTGTGGGTGTAATCGACTTCTGCCTTCTTGGTGACGCGCTCACGGAACGCCACCTGCGGCGCGCCGATGTTGGCGTCGACCTTGTAGGTGCGGCGCAGGATGTCGACCTTGATGTCGAGATGGAGTTCGCCCATGCCCTTGAGGATGGTCTGGCCGGACTCCAGGTCGGTCGAGACCCGGAACGACGGATCTTCCGCCGCCAGCTTCGCCAGCGCGACGCCGAGCTTTTCCTGGTCGGCCTTCGACTTCGGCTCGATCGCGATTTCGATGACCGGCTCCGGGAATTCCATCTTTTCCAGAATCACCGGCTTGTTGGCGTCGCACAGCGTGTCGCCGGTGCGGGCTTCCTTCAGGCCTGCCAGGGCGACGATGTCGCCGGCATAGGCTTCCTTGATGTCTTCGCGGTTGTTGGCATGCATCAGCAGCATGCGGCCGATGCGCTCCTTGCGGTCACGCGTCGAATTGATGACGCCGGTACCCGAAAGCAGCGTGCCGGAATAGATGCGGCAGAAGGTGATGGTGCCGACGAACGGGTCGTCCATGATCTTGAACGCGAGCAGCGCGAGCGGCTCCTTGTCGTTCGGAAGCCGAACGATTTCGTTGCCGTCTTCATCGACGCCCTTGATGGCGGGAACGTCGACCGGCGACGGCAGGTAGTCAACCACCGCGTCGAGCAGCGGCTGCACGCCCTTGTTCTTGAAGGCCGAGCCGCACAGCACCGGGAAGAACGCACCGGTCAGCACGGCCTTGCGGATCATGCGCTTCAGCGTCGCTTCATCGGGCTCAACGCCATCGAGATAGGCAGCGAGCACTTCGTCGTCGAGCTCGACGGCGGACTCCAGCAGCTTCTCGCGGTATTCCTTGGCCTTCTCGACCATGTCCTCGGGAATATCGATGTCCTTGAAGGGAGCATCGAGCTTCTCGTCTTCCCAGACAACGCCCTTCATGCGGACCAGATCGACCAGGCCCTTGAAGTTGTTCTCGGAGCCGATCGGAAGCTGGATCGCGATCGGCTTGGCGCCGAGGCGATCGACGATGTCCTGCAGACATTTGTAGAAATCGGCGCCGGTCTTGTCCATCTTGTTGGCGAAGACGATGCGCGGAACCTTGTACTTGTCGCCCTGGCGCCAGACGGTTTCGGTCTGCGGCTCGACGCCCTGGTTGGAATCCAGCACGCATACCGCGCCGTCGAGCACGCGCAGCGAACGCTCGACTTCGATGGTGAAGTCGACGTGGCCGGGAGTGTCGATGATGTTGAGGCGCTTGCCTTCCCAGAAGGCGGTCGTCGCAGCCGACGTAATCGTTATGCCGCGCTCCTGCTCCTGCTCCATCCAGTCCATCGTCGCGGCACCTTCGTGCACTTCGCCGATTTTGTGGCTCTTGCCGGTGTAATACAGGATGCGCTCGGTGGTCGTGGTCTTGCCGGCATCGATATGCGCCATGATACCGAAGTTGCGGTAGTCCTCTATGGCATGAACGCGGGGCATGGGTTGTTCCTTAAAATCCGTTGTTTCGCCGTTACCAGCGATAGTGCGAGAAGGCGCGGTTGGCTTCAGCCATCCGATGCACATCTTCCCGCTTCTTGACGGCGTTTCCCCTGCCATTCGACGCGTCGAGCAGCTCGGCCGAGAGCCGCTCCGTCATCGTCTTTTCATTGCGGTCGCGCGCAGCCGTGATGATCCAGCGAATTCCGAGCGCCTGACGGCGCACCGAACGCACTTCGACCGGCACCTGGTAGGTGGCGCCGCCGACGCGGCGCGAACGAACTTCGATGGTCGGCATCACGTTTTCCAGGGCCTGCTCGAAAACCGGCAGCGGGCCCTGCTTGGTCTTGGCTTCGATCATTTCGAGCGCGCCATAGACGATGCTCTCGGCGGCAGACTTCTTGCCGTCGTACATGACCGAGTTCATGAACTTCGTGATGATGATGTTCCCGAACTTCGGATCCGGGTTCACTTCACGCTTTTCAGCAGAATGGCGACGAGACATCTATCTGTTCCCGATTATTTCGGACGCTTCGCGCCGTACTTCGAACGACGCTGCTTACGGTTCTTGACGCCCTGGGTATCGAGGACGCCGCGGAGAATGTGGTAACGCACGCCGGGCAAATCCTTGACGCGACCGCCGCGGATCATGACCACCGAGTGCTCCTGAAGGTTATGACCTTCACCCGGAATGTAGCCGATGACTTCGAAGCCGTTGGTCAGGCGCACCTTTGCGACCTTGCGAAGCGCCGAGTTCGGCTTCTTCGGGGTCGTGGTGTAGACGCGCGTGCAAACGCCGCGCTTCTGCGGCGACTGCTGCAGCGCCGGCACCTTCTTGCGCGACTTCTGAACGACGCGCGGACTTGCGATCAGCTGGTTGATCGTCGGCATGTCAGCCTTCACCCTTTAGTTCACGCGAAACCGTTATCGGCTCCGCAAATTCATTCAGGACATCAGTCCCATCCGGCCGCCTCACACGGAAACGACCGCGCAAAGCGAAATCGCGCCAACCACTCATTGCTGAGCGGAAAGCGCTTCACGCCACAGAGGACCGCGGTCGTGATCGATCAGCGGATGCTGGTCAATCGGCCACCGAGGTCATGCATCCGAAATTAATCTCAAGAGAACTTGCTCGAGAGAACCAAGATCGTCCTGGCAGTGCCTAGCTATCATCGACAGCGTTTGAGCGGCATTCGTCGAGGTTGGTGCCCGTCTCGATCCCGAGGGATGAAGCAGGGTGATCCGTTCCGACTCTGGCGTCGCTCACCGCCTGTCGTCAAGTGCGCGGGTTTTATCGGCGGTGGTTGGCCAAGTCAAGGCGAAACGACAACGAAAGAAACCGCTGCGGCGTCTGCATAACTGGCGTGCGCGTGAGATTCAACCCACTCCGGAATCGCGGCTTTCAAGGCAGATGGTCGCGAATCTCCGCGCGGTCGCACCACACCCGGTTTTCCCCGCCCTCGGCGGACAGGAACAAAGCGGCCAAATGTCAATATTATCCGGGTAAAATAGTCAGGGGAGCGATGCGACGCCCAGTTTCTTCGGGCGGGGCGTTGATCGCCACTGCCGGAACCCGTCACGCCAGCTGCGCAGGCGCTGATAGGCGAGCTGCCGGGCGGCTTCGATTCGGTAACCGACCGACTTTCTCGCGCCGATATCGATCAGCAGATCGACCATCGGCCGCCGCCCGGCCCACAATTGCCCCATGAAGCTTGCTTCGGCGGCACAGGAATTGATTGCCTCGATCCCGGATCCGGCGAACAGTTCGTCGGTGATCTTGTCGATCAACAGCGCGCCCGGCGAATATTTGGCATATTCAACGTCGAATGCGGTTTTCCAGGTGTAGGCGGTCGTGCCGCAATACAACAGCACCTGCGCGGAAATCGCCTCGCCGTTGACCCGCAGCAAAGCGACGGAGGCATTGCCCTGCGCCGCCAAGCTCTGGAATAGCCGTCGGACGAAGGCAGCGTCGTGGGGGTCGGATAACAGCGCGGTGCCGCGATCGCCCTTCCAGCTGGCATTTTCGAGCGCCAGAAAGCGCTCGAAAGCTCGCAGGGCGCCGTCCAGCGTCCGGTCGTTCACGACGTCAACGGTGCCGAGCGCCGACAGCCTGTTCCAGTCCTGCCGCAGTTTCTTGCGGGTGGAGCCGGACCGCTTGACGCCGAACCCCGGCGTCACGAAAGGCCGGGCGCTTTCCGAAAGCGTCAAGGGTTCAATGCCGCGGCTGGCCAGTTCCCGGCGCATCGCGGAATAGCTTGGACACTCCGCGTCGAGCGACGGCAGACTGAGGACCTTCGGCAGCGACCGGCTGGCCGCGATCGCCGCGAAGAACGCCGCGATCACGCCGTCGACGCAGGCAAAATCGACCACGGGGCTGGACAGGAAGGCGTAGGTATAAGGCAGCGCTTCCAGCACCCTCGGCCAGAACGGCAAGACCCTGCGCGATTGCAGCGCCCAGACCCCGACCAGCTTGCGCGGGCCGTCGCCCTCCTCCCAGGCCAGCAGCATCTGGATGCGGGCGAAGCCGGTGTCGCCGGCGGCCATCAGCGCGGCGGGATTCATGAAGACGTTCGAGGAGGCACGCCGGACGAGATCGTCCCATTGCGGGCCGAGGTCGGAGTTGGGTGAATCAATTGTTACCGAAATCATCGGACCAATGCTTTGAGCGACCGCGGCGCGGCGGCCATCTTGTTCTTCCAGCATTGCTTTTCGGTTAAGTCAGCAGGCCACAGCCAGACCCGGACCTTAAACGAACCATGGGCTTTATTCGGAGCTTTTCTTTCAAGCTTTCTTTGCGTTTTGCGGCGCATTGATAGGGTGTTCGGCTCCGAGGCAAAGGCATGCAGTATACGGATGTTGCAATCGTCGGCGGGGGTCTCGCCGGCTCGACTGCCGCGGCGATGCTCGGACGCGCCGGCGTTTCCGCGGTACTGATCGACCCGCACACCTCATATCCGCCCGAGCTGCGCTGCGAGAAGCTGGGTGGCGAGCAGCTCGAACTGCTGCGCAGGACCGGCCTTGCGGATGCAACCTTGCGGGCCGCCACGCTCGACGGCGAAGTATGGGAAGCACGCTATGGAATAGTGGTCGCCAGGAAGGCCAGCGACCAGCACGGGATCATGTACGATACGCTGGTCAACACGGTGCGCGGTCAAATTCCGCCGGATGTCGCGACGATCCACGCCAAGGCCACCAGCATTGCCAACAGCCCGGAACGGCAGAGGATCGAACTATCGACCGGCGAGGAAATCTCGGCGCGGCTGGTCGTCCTTGCCAACGGCCTCAACATCGGCCTTCGTCATGGGCTCGGCATCAAACGCCGCGTCATCAGCGAATGCCATTCGATCACGCTGGGCTTCGACCTCGAGCCGGTCGGCCGAGCGGCTTTCGATTTCCCCGCCCTGACCTACTGGCCACGCCGATCCAGCGCGCGCATGGCTTATTTGTCGATGTTTCCGATCGGCGGCACGATGCGCGCCAATCTGATGGTGTACCGCGACATGACCGACCCCTGGTTGCCGCGGTTTCGGCAGGCGCCGGAAGCAACCATGTGCGCGCTGATGCCCGGCCTGCAGCGCATGATGGGCAAGTTCAGGGTGAGCGGGCCGGTCAAGATCAGGCCGGCCGATCTGTGTGTCACCGACGGCTATCTGCAGCCTGGGATCGTGCTGGCCGGCGATGCGTTCTCCACCTCCTGCCCCGCGGCAGGGACCGGCACCACCAAGGTGTTCACCGACGTCGAGCGGCTGTGCAACCTCTACATCCCGCAATGGCTGGCGACCGAGGGCATGGACGCCCCGAAGATGGCGGCGTTCTACGACGATCCGGAAAAGACGGCATGCGAGGCGCGCTGCCTCGCCAAGGCCCATCACCTGCGTTCGCTCTCGATCGACAACGGACTGTCATGGCGCGCGCAGCGCGCGGCACGCTTCGTCGCGCGCTTGTCCCTGGGCATGTCGCGATCCATCGGCAGCCGATTGGCCGCCGGATCAGTTCCGCAACATCCGGCTGCGCGACCGGATGCGCATCCCGGCCAGGGCAAAATCGCCTGAACGGCTTTTCGCGATTTCCGACTCAATCCTCGTCATCATCATCGTCATCATCATCGCCGGCCTGATCGGCCGCCTGATGCGGCTTGTGGCTCTGGTCGTCCCACAACCTGCGATAGACACCGTTGGCGGCGAGCAGTTTTTGGTGTGAACCGCGTTCGATCGCCCTGCCGCCCGATATCACGATGATCTCGTCCATCTCGACCACCGACGTCAGCCGGTGGGTCGAGAAGATCATGGTGCGGCCCTGGGCCAGTTTCATCAGCGTCTTGTTGATGGCGGCTTCCGTGGTCTGGTCGAGCGCCGAGGTCGCCTCGTCGAGCAGCAGCACCGAGGGGTCGCGGACGACCGCACGGGCGATGGCGATGCGCTGGCGCTGCCCGCCCGACAGCGTATCGCCGCGCTCGCCGACCTCGGTATCGTATTTGTCCGGCAGGCTCATGATGTAACTGTGGATCTCGGCTTTCTTCGCCGCCTCCACGACCTCCTCGTCGGTCGCGCCTTCCTTGCCCAGCCGGATATTTTCCCGGATCGACATGTTGAACAGCATGTTCTCCTGGAACACCACCGCCATGCTCTTGCGCAGGGATTCGACGGTCACCTTGCGGATATCGACGCCGTCGATGGTCAGGCGCCCTTCATCCGGCACATAGAGGCGAAGGATCAAATTCAGCAGCGTGCTCTTGCCGGAGCCGCTCGGGCCGACGATCGCGATGGTCTTGCCGACATCGAGCTTGAGACTGAGATTGTCGAGCACCGGCGTCTCGGAGCCCTCGTACTTGAACGACACGCGGTCGAAGGTGATGTCGTTGGTGATGCGCGGCAGCTCGGGCGCGCCCGCGCGGTCGGCGCCGCGGGTCGGCTCGTCGAGCAGTTCCTGAATGTGACGCACCGCCGCCGCCGACTGGATCGACACCGGAATGAAATGCATCAAATGGGCGATGTTGTAGGACACCTCCCAGAACGCGCTCTCGAACGTCACGAAGGTTCCGACCGTGATCTGGCCCTTGGTGGCGAGATAGGCGCCGATCGCGAGCACCACGAGGTGCAGCAACAACACCGAGATGGTGACCGAGCGCTCGACCATGGTCGAGAGAAACACCGCCGAAGCGGTCTTGTCGCGAACCAGATTGTTGCGCAGGCGGAACCAGCCGAAGGCACGGCGCTGCAGGCTGAAGGCCTTGACCACCGCCTGCGCCGCGACGTTTTCCTGCACCATGCCGAGCAGCGACGATTCCTGCAGCTTCTGATCGTAATTCGCCTGCACCGCCTTCGGCGTCAGCAGCCGCGGGCCGATCAGCGTGATCGGAAACACCAGCAGCGCCACCGCGGCGAGCTGCCAGTTCAAAAACAGCATCAGGATAATGCCGGCGATCAGTTCCAGGAACGGCAATGCCGCGCTGTTGGCAAACGTCTTGATCGAATTCTCGAAGGCCGAAAGGTCGATGGAGAACCGCGACAGAATCTCGCCGCGCTGGGTCCGCGCGAAATAGCCCGACGGCAGGTCCTGCACATGGCCGAACAGGCGCGCGCGCACGTCAGCAATAAGGGATGACGCCAGCTTGGCGTCCCAACGCTCATACCAGATCGCGACGATCGAGGTGATGATGCCGGCGACCGCGAGCACACCCAGGATCATGTAGAGCGCTTGGAAATCCTCCTCGCCGAGTGCGTCGTCGATCAGGAACTTGAGGCTCAGCGGCATGATGACGTTGAACAGCGTCTCGACCACGACGCCGATGCTGACGAAGGCCAGCATTTTCCGGTAGTTCCCCAGAAACGGCCGGACGAACGCATAGATCGTCGCAAACGCGCCGGCGGCTTCCTGCGCGGTATAGACGACGAGATCCTCATCATCGTCGTCGTCTATCTCGAGATCATGCTCGGATGGCTTGGCCGCCTTGTCGCCGGCGGGCCGATGACCAGACCCGGAGTCCGCCCCCAGCTTTTCGTCAAGCTCCGGTGTAACCCCATCGCCTGCGGCGGCAGGCTTCGGATCGTCCGATGAAGGAGGCTTGTCCGATAAAGGAGGCTTGGGCGCCATAAAACCAACCGATGCTGCACGGCCGGCATGACCGCAAAATCAAGGAAGACGGCCGAGCGAGCCATGGCCGCAATCCTATGCGATCAATATGCGTTCGGCAAAATAATTGGAAGGCCGGCCGTTCGCTTAATCGTCGGTCTCGACCTTGTCGAAGAACGAGTAACGCAGGCTGTCGGAGTCGGCGTACCACTGGCCGGGGCCCTTGTTGGCCGCCAGCGTCGCTGTCCAAAGCGCGTCCGTGACGTCGCGGCGGTGCATCGACAGGTCGAATCCGTTGCCGAAGAACAGCTCCGACCATTCCCACCAGGTGCCGAGCTTCTTGACGCCCCGCAGCAGATCGTAGCGGTCGATCAGCGCCGGCGCCATGTCCGATGTAACCGATCCGAACACCAGGCCGGTCTTCATCACGCGGTTCAGCTCGCGAATCGCGCGGGGAACCTGCTTTTCGGAGACATGGCACAGGCTGGTCTCGAACACGAAGTCGAATTCCGCGTTCTTGAACGGCATATCGAGGATCGATCCGAGCTTGCAGAACTTTTTCAATTCCTTGGGCGTCCGGGCGTGGATCGCGCGGTTGTTCTCGATGCCCCAGGCATCGATCCCGCGGGCGCGCAGCGCCCCCACCAGCTCGCCGCTGGCGGAGCCGGCCACCAGCAGCCTGTAGCCCCTGGCCCTGTTCCAGACGATCTTGATGAGGTCGGTCAGGTAGGCCGGATCGGTGAACTGGCTCCAGACCTCGCTATAGGGCCCGAGCCCGCGATAGTTCTCGAAATACTCGCGGTCGATCTTGTCGGACGCAGGCGTGCTGCCGTCGCCGCGGGCGCGGCGCAACCGCATCATCTCGGTGACGATGATGTCGGTGGCGGCATCGGAGGAGTCCAGCAGTCCGTTCAGCGTCGAGTCGAACAGATAGTCACCGACCACGACCAGGCCGGGGTGCTGCTTCGGTTCGGGACGGTGATTGGTCATGACGTCGCGCGCCGGCATGCCGCCCGGCAACGCATTCACCGACGACAGCCAGCGATGGATCTTGCCCTCCATCAGATGCGCGCGGGCGTCGCCGAACGAGTCCGGCAGCGACTTCACTGCGGCGTCGATCAGCTCCTGGTCGCTGAGATTGGCGAACGCCAGGGCGTCGGAACCGGCGATCAGCCAGTTCAGCACGCCATGCTTGCCGACATCGTGACGCGCGCCTTCGTTGTAGACGCAGCAGCCGCCGAACGCTTCCGACATGAACCAGGCGCCCGGGATCTTCTCGCCCCAGAACGGCTCGTCGAACAGCAATGACACCCGCAGGTAATGCGCGGGGCGGTCGAAATAGGCGACGTGCTTGACCATCGACTTGCGCAGCTGCTCGCCGTCCCAGCGCATGGTGCCGAGCCAGGAATGCGGCAGGCACATCACCACCAGGTCGAAATCCCTGGTCTCCGGGCCCTTGCCGTTCATCATGTTGAGCTGATAGCGCCCGGATTCGGTCTTGCCGACCTTGAGCACGCGGTGATTGAGCTGGATGTCGGCGCTGACTTCGGACCGCAGGCAGTCGATCAGCTGCTCATTGCCGTTCTGGATCGAATACAGGCCGATATAGCCGTCGACATCCATCACGAAGTTCTTCAGCGCGTTCAGGCCGTTGGTATTGTGGCTCTCGGTCGCAAGAT
>CALROE020000038.1:0-10954 GCA_943369715.1 Bradyrhizobium ivorense | reverse complement strand
CGTATGAGCCCACCCAGAGGACAACCGAACGAGGAACCCTTTCGCTACCCCATGTGGCGAAAGAGGGTTGATGCAGTCTTAACGCTGGGTGGGTTATTTGAGATTTTAGTCCCACCCCCCAAGTAAGCCTAACCTAACCCGTCGAGTGTGGCGAAAAAGTGCCCGCAGCTTAAAGCGGGATGGAGAATGGTTAACGTAAACGATCTCGCCCATCAGACGAGATCGTTGATATTGTTCCAGAATCTACTCAAACCGGCGGAATCCGGGAATTAACGGGTGATCACCCGACGCTGCGGTTGCCGGCCGACGGGGGCGGGGGGTGTCGCCGGTCCGCCGAACAGTCGCTCGAAGAACGAAGGCCCGGAATTGTCGTTGAAGGCAACGTTGGAGGGCAACGACGAGCCGCTCGGCCGGCTGTAGCTCGGATTGGCGTGGGCGACGACATTCTCCAGATCCCTGCTCCCGTTGTTCTTGAGTAGCGGCATCATCTTGGCGTCGCGGCCGTAGACATCCTTGCGGAATTGCAGCTTGCCGGCGTCGTCCACAAACGCGGTCTGATAGGTGATGTGGACCGGGACCGGGGTCGAGAAATTGATGTTGGTCTCGCCGCGGCCATACATGCCCCGGATTCGCTCTGCCGTGTATTTTTCGTTCGGCAGCACGATGTTGAGCAGCGTCGAGGCATATTGATCCGGATTCTGCACCCGCATGCAGCCATGGCTGAAGGCGCGCTCGTCCTTGGCGAACAGATGCTTGTCCGGGGTGTCGTGCTGATAGACCAGGAACTTGTTCGGGAAGTTGAAACGAATGCGGCCGAGCGCGTTGGCTTCACCGGGCGGCTGCGAGATATGGATGCTGCCGTCGCGGTTGCGCTCGAGCTTCAATCCCATGCGCTGCAGCACGGTCGGATCCTGCTGCAGGGCCGGCAGGTATTCATTGTAAATGATCGACGGCGGCACGTTCCAGGTCGGATTGACGGTGATGAACTTCATCGTCTCGGTCAGCATCGGCGTGGCATGGTTGCCCGGCTTGCCGGTCACCACCCGGGTGGTCCAGACCTCTCCACCGCCCTGCATCACCTTGAGCGTGAAGTCGGGCACATTGAGGATCACGTAGGCATTGTTGAGCGCCGGGGCGCCGAGTTGGCGCGGCAGCCAACGCAGGCGCTCCATGTTGACGATCACGGTGTCGATCTGGCGGTCACGCTTCGGGCTGTTGATGGCCTTGACGGTCCGGTCGTCGAGCACGCCGGTCGCTTTGAGGTCGGCGCCTTCCTGGAACTTGCGTACCGCCGCGGCGACCTTGGCGTCATATTTGGTGTCATCGGGGTTCTCGGTGATGCCGAGCTTGGCGCGCAGCTGCGGCACGCGCGGATCTTCCGGGGTGACCGCCGCCTGCTTCTTGCTGGCCGGCTTGAAGGCGAGCGGGGCGCCTTCGGCGATCTGCATCACCGGTCCTTCGCCCTGACCGCGCAGTTCGGCCAGCTTGGCCTTCAGATTCTTGTAGAGCTTGTGCGGGGGATTGTAGCCCTCGAGCGCGGCTGACGCGTCCTTGGCAGTCGTGACATTGGCCAGCACTTCGGCGGGGTCGGTCGGGTGTTCGGGATAGAGGATGTCGTACGAGACCTGCGACCAATGCATCCGGCTGCTCTGGGCCTGGCGCGCGTAGTCCAGCATGCTGGCTGTCAGTTTCAGTTCGGCTTCCGCGAGCGCGTCGGGCGTTGCCGCCGCGGTGAAATCCGGCACCGGATAGTCGGCCGCGTTCAGGCCCTCGGCGGCGGCATCCTTGAGCCGCGCGATGACGCCCCTGGCGCTGGCGGTCGCCGCGCCGCCTTGGGTCCACAGCGGGGCAAATTCGCGCCCGGTATAGAACTTCTCGACCGCGGCCCGTTCGCCCTTGCGATCGAACAAGCGCGAAGCTTTCGTGCCCATCAATTCACGAAGCTTGTCGGCGACGGGCTGGTCTGCCGCCGGGATGCTGCTCGCGGCCTTGACCCGCTCGGGAGCCGGCGTTGCGGTGGCAGCAGCCGGAGGTGCGGCGACGGGCGCGGTGACGACATCGGCAGGTTTGGGCTCGGCGGCTTTCTCCGTCGGCGTTCCGGCCGCGGTCCTGGGCTCCGTCGCCTTCGCCGCGTCGGGCAGCGTCGCGGTAGAATTCAGCTTGAAGTCGCTGGCGGTCGGGGGCGGCACGTTGGCGGGTTCGGGACGCGGGATCGCCGCTTCGATCGCGAGTTCCGCGGCGCTGCTGCGGGCAGGACCGGCCTGCGCAAATGCCGAGGTAGCGGACACCGTGAGGAAGGTCGCCGCGACAGCCATCAGCACGCGGTCATATCCAGCACGGTTGGTCGAACGGTCATGCATCGTCACACCCCTTGGGCGAACCTGCCCCGGCATTGGAACAGTTCTTGATAATTCCGGTACGGCATTCGGTCCGTACAGCTTCGCTAAAGCGCCGGCCTTGTTGTTCGGAATCAACATTCAGCTACGTCATTGGTGGGTTTCTGAACGCATTCCGGATCTCTCCAGTGTTGCTACGCCTGCACGCAATGATTCATACGCAGACGGTACATGCGCCCCCTTGATGCGGCCAGCGCCTCGCGGGGCAACTCACGAGAAACTGACTTCAAAGCACTCCATTGGCAACGGATTGCGCGCTTTTGCCACGCTCTTTGCCTTTTGTCTGTCACCGCCAAGCAACGGTTCAAATGTTCCGGAACAGCGATGTCCGCGGTCTTGGCATCGCGGACACCGCATCGCCACAATCCGACTCCCGCTCAGTTTGCCTCGTCCGCCGGATCGTCCGCGGCAGCCTCGTCGAGTTTGCGGTAGAGCGTCGAGCGGCCGATTTTCAATCGACGCGCCACCTCGGACATCTGGCCGCGGTAATGTGAGATTGCGAACCGGATGATCTCGCTTTCCATCTCCTCGAGCGGCCGCATTTCCCCTGCGCTTGTCAGCATCGCCAGGGTCCCGGCCGACGGCAGGGGAGCTATTGGTATTTCACTACCGGAGATCATCGTGGGCACGGTCGAATGGAGGGCGGGACCGACGATCAGGGGCTCGGCATCCTGGTTGTGCGCGTCGGGTGCAGACGCGGACTGCGCCGCGCTTACCGGAAAATCGGCCAGCCCGAGCTGGTCGTGGTCGCTCATGACGACGGCGCGATAGACCGCGTTCTCGAGCTGACGGATATTGCCGGGCCACTCCAGTTGCGACAGCTGCGCCATCGCCTCGCCGCTGATGCCGGTGATCGGGCGGTTTTCCTCGGCGCAGAACCTCGCCAGGAAATGCCGCAGCAGATGCGGGATGTCCTCGCGGCGCATCCGCAACGGTGGAATCGTCAGCGGCAGCACATGCAGGCGATAGAACAGGTCCTCGCGAAACTTGCCGTTCTTGACGTGGTCGAGCAGCTTGCGGTTGGTGGCTGAAATGATGCGGACGTCGACCTTGACGGGCTTGCGTCCGCCAACCGCCTCGACGGTGCCTTCCTGCAGCGCGCGCAGCAGCTTGACCTGCGCCGCCAGCGGCAATTCGCCGACTTCGTCGAGAAACAGGGTGCCGCCGGAGGCTTCGACAAATTTGCCCAGATGACGTTCGGTGGCGCCGGTGAAGGCGCCCTTCTCGTGGCCGAACAGGATCGACTCCACGAGATTGTCGGGGATCGCGCCGCAATTGACGGCGACGAACGGCTTGGCCTTGCGTTCGCCGCTGCCATGGATGGCGCGCGCGAATAATTCCTTTCCGACGCCGGATTCGCCTTCGATCAGCACCGGAATGGTCGAGGCGGCGGCCTTCTGCGCGGTGCGCAGCACGGCGGCCATGGTTTCGCTGCGGGTGACGACATCGGCAAACGTCAGCCGGCCTTCCTTGGCGTGGCGGATGCGCTGCAATTCGCCCTTCAGGGCGCTGGCATTGAGCGCGTTGCGCAGGCTGACCTGCAGCCGTTCGACACCGACCGGCTTGACCACGAAGTCCTGGGCGCCGGCGCGCATCGCCGACACCACGTTGTCGATGCCGCCATGGGCGGTCTGCACGATGACGGGGATGTTGAGGCCGGCCTCACGGATTTTGGCCAGCACGCCCATGCCGTCGAGGCCGGGCATGACAAGATCGAGCACCACGGCGTCGATGGCCTGCGCGTCCGCTGCGGTCAGTGCCGCAATGGCCGCATCGCCGCTGTCGACGACAACCGTCTCATAGCCGCATTTCTGCACCATGTTTTCGACCAGGCGGCGGGCTACCGCATCGTCATCGGCAATCAAAATGGTCGCAGCCATGGCTTTCCCCGCGCGTTACGCTGTCTCGAATCGGGGCACTCTCGCCGATGCCGATTAACGCCTGCTTAAGCCTTGCCGTTGTGCCACACCTCCAGCGCACCGCGGTAAGACATGTCGAGCGCGACATAGAGGATGATCGCGAGGCCGACATAAGCGATCCAGCGGTGCTTTTGCAGCAGGTGGGCGATGAAGTTGGCGGCGAAGCCCATGAGGGCAATGGACAGGGCCAGACCGAATACCAGGATATAGGGATACTCGCGAGCCGCCCCCGCGACTGCCAGTACGTTGTCGAGCGACATCGACACGTCGGCGACCGTGATCTGCCAGATGGCTTGGCCGAGGGTCTTGCGAGGCTGCCCGGCGATCGTGCCGTCGGCATTGATATCCTGCCCGTCCAACGCCTCGTCGATATCATGTGACGGCGTGCGCAACTCGCGCCACATTTTCCAGCATACCCAGAGCAGGAGAACGCCGCCGGCCAGCAGTAGCCCGATGATCTGCAGCAGTTGCACCGTGACGCTGGCGAAGCCGATCCGCAGAAGTGTGGCGGCAACGATGCCGACCAGAATCGCCTTGTTGCGTTGATCCTTGGGTAAACCGGCGGCCGCCAGTCCGATGACGATCGCGTTGTCGCCGGCCAGCACCAGGTCGATCATGACGACCTGGAAAAACGCCGTCAGGGCTTGCTGGGTGAATATCTCGGTCATGGGGAGGGCCCTCCGTTGACGTCCAATCCGACATCGCAGTTCGCTTGAACTGCCAGAGGGGCCCGGGGCGTGGACGTGGTGCTCGGTAACGACGCTGTTGCGCTGCCGAATCGGTTGATCCGGTCAGCCGGGTTGATCCGAAGAGACGACAAGCCTGACCATCTGGTCCGGCTCGATCAGAATGGAGACGGCGACGCCGACAAAAGCCAGGAGCCCGGCGACGTCGAGCCACGCCCGGCGCGCCTGATTGCGCCGGCAGAGCAGGGCAATGCCCGCGGTCGCCGCGCCAAGCGCAAACAGCAGCGTCGCGATCGCAGGTGCCAACGCATCGGTCGGCAAAATGGTGCGCAATCCCAAAGTCGTGATCAGCGCACCCAGCATCGTGGCGGCAAGCAAATCCCCGGTCCGATCAGTGGATCCCTGACTCCGCTTCCAACCGATCCGTCCGCGGTCTGTGAATGCCATTTTCATCGCCTCCCCTAGTTTCGGGAATCCAAGAGATGTGCTACGAAAAGTCGTCCTGTTACTCAATTCATACTTGATAGTTTAGTAATCATGAAACGTGCAAAACATCAAGAGGGTTCGGGCGGAAAGCCTGAGCGCACCGTGGTGCCGGAAGCCCGGCAGTTGCGGAAAGAGGCGGGGGATTGGCTGAAGCAGCGCAGGGCGGACGCGGGCCTGTCGCAGGTCGCTCTCGCGGAACGGCTCGGTATGAAATATTACACATTCATCTCGCAGGTGGAGAACGGGTTCAGCCGGGTTCCCACTGAAACCATGGAAGCGTGGGCCGTCCAATTGGGTCTTGAACCCGCGGAGTTCGCCAAGCATCTATTGCTGTACTATGAGCCGGAATTGTACCGGCTGCTGTTTGGAAAAAAGAAATGAGTGTGCTGACCTTCCAAAGACGACAGGATGGGGAAGTGTGGAGCGAGGCGGAACTCCATACTCTCTTGACGGCGTTGGATGCCGCCCCCGGATCGGAAGACGGCCAGGGATGGGAAACCGGCATGACCGAAAAACGCGATCCGCAGTTCTATCTGCTGGGCCCGCGACCGTATCATATCTGCCAGTTGTGCGTATCGCGGATCGGCGGGCGTTACATCCTCGAGGATGGGGCGGGCCGGCTCTTGTTCGAGCATCAAAGCCTGCCCCTGGTCGCGCTGCACGCGAAGGCGGCCGTCAGTTCACGGCGGTGGTCGCTTGTCGCACGCATCGCGCTGCTTTGGTGTACGGTTCGGCACACGATTCACGACAAGGTCGAGCCCCTGTTCGTCGAGAGCGAAGAGATCTTCATTCATCTGGCACCGAAGCTTGCGGTTTTTGCTTGATGGCGCCGTGCCAACTTTGAAAGTATCTATGACCACCAGATCTGCGATATCCCGCGCCAGGACATCCCGTAAGCTTGGATCGAGCAAGGGCGCGGCAGCGAGGGCGAACCGCAAGGCATCCGCCAAATCCAGCCCTGCAAGACTTCCGGAATGGAATCTGGCAGATCTCTATGCCGGGATCGACGCGCCGGAAGTCACCCGCGACCTGCAAAGAATGGATGCCGAGTGCGTCGCGTTCGAGGGGGACTACAAGGGCAAGCTCGCCGAACGAACCGCCGGCGAGGGCGGCGGCGTATGGCTCGCCGAGGCGGTCAGGCGCTACGAGGCGATCGACGATGTTGCCGGGCGTCTTGGGTCCTATGCCGGGCTGGTTCACGCCGGCGACAGCGTCGATCCCGCGATCACCAAATTCTACGGCGACGTTTCGGAGCGGCTGACCAATGCGTCGGTGCACCTGCTGTTCTTCGCGCTCGAACTCAATCGCATCGACGATGCGGTGATCGAACGCGCGATGGCTGTGCCCGAACTGGCGCATTATCGCCCGTGGCTGGAGGATCTGCGCAAGGAAAAGCCGTATCAGCTGGAGGATCGCCTCGAGCAGCTGTTTCATGAAAAATCCCAGACAGGTTACGGCGCCTTCAACCGGCTGTTCGACCAGACCATCTCGGGCCTGCGCTTCAAGGTCGCCGGCAAGGAGCTCGCGATCGAGCCGACGCTGAATCTGCTGCAGGACCGCGCGCCCGAAAAGCGCAAGGCGGCGGGGCAGGCGCTGGCGAAAACCTTCAAGGCCAATGAGCGGACCTTCGCGCTGATTACCAACACGCTGGCCAAGGACAAGGAGATTTCCGACCGCTGGCGCGGCTTTGCCGATGTCGCGGATTCCCGGCATCTGAACAACCGCGTCGAGCGCGAGGTGGTCGATGCGCTGGTCGGCTCGGTGCGCGCTGCCTATCCAAAACTGTCGCATCGTTATTATCAGCTCAAGGCCGGCTGGTTCAAAAAGAAGAAACTGGCACATTGGGACCGCAATGCGCCGCTGCCGTTTGCCGCCACCGGCACGATCGCCTGGCCCGAGGCGAGGCACATGGTGCTGTCGGCCTACCGCGGCTTCTCGCCGGAAATGGCCGATATCGCCGAGCGTTTTTTCACCGATCGCTGGATCGATGCGTCGGTGCGGCCCGGCAAGGCGCCGGGCGCCTTCTCGCATCCGACCACGCCGTCGGCGCACCCTTATGTGCTGATGAATTATCAGGGCAAACCGCGCGACGTGATGACGCTCGCCCATGAACTCGGCCATGGCGTGCATCAGGTGCTGGCGGCCAAGAATGGAGCGCTGATGGCGCCGACGCCGCTGACCCTGGCCGAGACCGCCAGCGTGTTCGGCGAGATGCTGACCTTCAAGCGGCTGCTGGCGCAGACCAGGAGCGCCAAACAGCGCCAGGCGCTGCTCGCCGGCAAGGTCGAGGACATGATCAACACGGTGGTGCGGCAGATCGCGTTCTATTCGTTCGAGCGCGCCATCCACACCGAGCGCAAGAACGGCGAATTGACCGCGGAGCGGATCGGCGAAATCTGGCTCAGCGTGCAGGGCGAGAGCCTCGGGCCCGCGATCGACATCCGCCCCGGCTACGAGAATTTCTGGATGTACATCCCGCATTTCATCCATTCGCCGTTCTACGTTTACGCCTATGCGTTCGGCGACTGCCTGGTGAACTCGCTCTATGCGGTCTACGAAAACGCCGCTGACGGATTCGCCGAGCGCTATCTGGCGATGCTCGCCGCCGGCGGCACCAGGCATTATTCCGAGTTGCTGAAGCCGTTCGGGCTCGACGCCAAGGACCCGAAATTCTGGGACGGCGGGCTGGCGGTGATCTCGGGCATGATCGACGAACTGGAAACGATGAGCTGACGAGGTCGCTGATGACCGACACGCCGACGCGCCGCGCGGTACTGGGAGCCGGTGTCTTCGCGGCCGGTTCATGGCTTACGATCGATCGCAGCGCCGCTCAGGCTCCGCTTCCTGCCACGCCGGCCTGCCACGACGGCGATGAAGCCACCTTGCGGCAGACCGAGGGGCCGTTCTTCAAGCCATCCTCACCCGAGCGGATCGAACTGCTTGAAACCGGCATGGCGGGACAGCCCATCGAACTGGTCGGCTTCGTGCTGTCCCGCGCCTGCAAACCGCACGCCGGAGCCTTGCTGGATTTCTGGCAGGCCGACGACAAGGGCCGCTATGACAATTCCGGTTTCCGGCTGCGCGGCCATCAGTTCACCGACGCGGAAGGGCGCTATCGTTTGCGCAGCATCGTGCCCGGCGTCTATGTCGGCCGTACCCGCCATATCCATGTGAAGGTACAGCCATCAGGCGGCCGCGTGCTGACCACCCAGCTCTATTTCCCCGGCGAGCTAAAGAACCGTTCCGACGGCCTGTTTCGCAAGGAGTTGCTGGTGCGCACCGCCAAGAATGCGGGATGGCTCGCCGGGTGGTTCGATTTTGTGGTCGAGTAGCCGTTCAATGTAAAACATCTGTTGAACGTATCGCCTGAATCCGTTATACATTCTGTATAACGGAGTTTGCGCCATGAACGAACAATCGAAAATTGAGCCCGATGTCCGCGGTCAGGTGATCGGCACCGTCGAGATCAAGAAAATCGGCAATTCGTCGGGAATTATTCTCTCCAAAGATGTGCTGGCTCGGATGAATGTCGGGGTTGGAGACAAGTTGTATGCGACGCTCACTCCGGATGGCGGGTTTCGGCTAACTCCATACGACCCGGATTTTGAGAAGGCGATGGAAGTCGCGCGGCGTGGCATGAAGCGCTACCACAATGCCCTGGCTGAGCTTGCCAAATGACCGAGCCGTTTTGGCTCACCCGCCAGATGGTCGTTGCAATTCACGACGAGCAGCTCACGATCCACGGCGGAGCAAGCGGTTTGCGCGATGAGGGCATGCTTGAATCTGCGCTCGATCGACCGAAAAACCGATGGTCCTACGAGCAGGCCGAACTTGCCGAATTGGCTGCGGCTTACGCGTTCGGAATCGCCTGCAACCATCCATTCGTCGATGGCAACAAGCGGACCTCGTTGCTTGCGCTCTATACTTTCCTTGGCGTGAATGGTGTTGATTTCGTTGTGCCGGAAGCGGAGGCAGCAGCCATCATCCTCTCCCTCGCCGCCGGCGAAGTCAGCGAGGAAAGCCTGACCCGCTGGATCAGGGACAATTGGCCGGCCGGGTCCGAAAAGTAACGGCAGCCCCTCGTGCACAAAACGTCCGCCGCCGTTGCCCTTCCGGGTGGTTTGCGGTAATTCCCACGCCAGAGCTGACACCTGACGGGGGATACCGATGGCAGAGCATCACGAAGTGGCCTACACGACCGCCGACGGCAACGATTATCCGGCCCATGAGCAGACCTATGAGGGGTTCATCATGCTGGTGAAATACGGCTCCGCTGCCGTAATTTTCATCGTTGCCATGATGGGTATTTTCCTGACCTGATCGCTGCCCCGACCGCCGCCATCCGGCGGCGGTTGAAAAAATTGCCCGCCTTCCGGTCGCAAAACCGGGTATCCATCCGCACGGAATAAGCGCTAGTTTGCTTGCGTGCGCGCTGCTCGCGCCGCCGGAGGCCCTATGAAGATTGCCGTTGCCAAGGAAATCGATCCGTCCGAGCCGCGGGTCGCCGCTTCGCCCGACACGGTGAAAAAATTCAAGGCGCTCGGCGTCGACATCGCGGTAGAGCCTGGCGCCGGGATCAGATCCGGCCTGCCGGACTCGGAATTCACCACGGCCGGCGCCACCGTCAGCGCGGACGCGCTCAAGGACGCCGACATCATCATCAAGGTGAAGCGGCCCGAGGCGTCGGAACTGGCCAACTACAAGCGCGGTGCGCTGGTGATCGCCATCATGGATCCCTACGGCAATGACGCGGCGCTGAAGGCGATGGCGGATGCCGGCATCGCGGCATTCGCGATGGAATTGATGCCGCGCATCACCCGTGCCCAATCGATGGACGTGCTGTCCAGCCAGGCCAATCTCGCCGGCTACCGCGCTGTCATCGAGGGGGCGGAGGCCTTCGGCCGCGCGTTCCCGATGATGATGACGGCGGCGGGCACCATTCCGGCCGCCAAGGTGTTCGTGATGGGCGTCGGCGTCGCCGGCCTGCAGGCGATCGCGACCGCGCGAAGGCTCGGCGCCGTCGTCACCGCCACCGACGTGCGTCCCGCCACCAAGGAGCAGGTCGAAAGCCTCGGCGCCAAGTTCCTCGCGGTCGAGGACGAAGAGTTCAAGAACGCCCAGACCGCCGGCGGCTACGCCAAGGAAATGTCGAAAGAATATCAGGCCAAGCAGGCCGCGCTCACCGCCGAGCACGTCAAGAAACAGGACATCGTCATTACCACGGCGCTGATCCCGGGCCGCCCGGCGCCGAAGCTCATCAGCGCCGAGATGGTGAAGTCGATGAAGCCTGGTTCCGTGCTGGTCGATCTCGCGGTCGAGCGTGGCGGCAATGTCGAGGGTGCCAAAGCCGGCGAAGTCGCCGACGTCGATGGCGTCAAGATCGTCGGCTACACCAATGTCGCGGGCCGGGTGGCGGCGTGGGCCTCGAGCCTTTATGCGCGAAATTTGTACAACTTCATCGAAACGC
>CALROE020000037.1:0-11047 GCA_943369715.1 Bradyrhizobium ivorense | reverse complement strand
CGCGGTTTTCCAGCACCCGCAGCAACCGGGTCTGCAGGGTCAGCGGCATGTCGCCGATCTCGTCGAGAAACAGGGTGCCGCCGTCGGCCTGCACGATTAGCCCCTTGGAACCGTCGCGCCGCGCGCCGGTGAAGGCGCCGGGCTCGTAGCCGAACAGTTCGGCGTCAACAAGGCTTTCCGGCATCGCCGCGCAGTTCAGCGCGACATAGTGGCCACCGGCGCGCCCGCTGGCGGCGTGAATGGCGCGCGCGAACATGTCCTTGCCGCTGCCGGTCTCGCCGTGCAGCAGCACCGGAATATCCTCGTCGGCCACCATCATCAGCCGCTTGACGCTGCGCTGCAGGACCGGATCGCCACCCGCCAGCCGCGTCAGCGCGGCATAGCGACGATCCGGCGTTTCCGCGCGCGCCAGCGGCGTCGGGGCCTGTGACCTGGCGCGCAGCGGGCGCGAGATGTAGCCGCGCCCGAGACGCCTGCCGTCGCGGTCGCGCACCAGCTGCGGCGCGTCGCACCGCCGCATGAAGCCGTCGTCGAGCCGGATGAATTGCGACAGTTGTGTTCCCGCGTCGATCATCGCATCCGACAGGCCGAAGGTCTCGCGCGCGGCGCGGCTGGCGCCGAGCATCCGCTGGTCGTCGTCGAAGGCGATCATGGCGCTGCCGCCGCTATCGTCGCCGGGCAGTTTGGCGATCCAGCCGCGGTGGTAGTGCGTGCGGAAGATTGCTTCCTCGATCCGCCGCACCGCCTGTGCGGTGACGGCGAGCGCGATCTGGTGCGCGGCGCGATCGAGATCGCCGCGGCACGAGGTGATGTTGACCGCGCCGGCCAGCCGCCCGGCATGGTCGAACAGCGGCGCCACCGCGCAGGTGAACATCGACCATTGCTCGCGAAAATGCTCGTCGCGATGCACCAGGACCGGACGTTGCTCGGCGAGCGCGGTGCCCAACCCGTTGGTGCCTTCGATGGCTTCGGAGAAGATCGAGCCGGTGTAGACCTTCCACTGGCGCAGGATGGTGGCGGCTTCGCCGTCTGGCAGGCGGCTGAACAGGATGGCCGCATTGGTATCGGCGAGATTGACGCAATAGCCGGTGCTGCGCAGGGCCAGGTAGAGGTCCTCCAGCTCTGATGTGGCGAGGTGGATCAGCCCGTCGATCGGTTCGGCATGACGCTTCAGTTCGGATTGCGTCAGCGTGCGCGGCGGTCCGCGGCGTGCCGGATCGAGCTTGTGGTCGACGAGGCAGCGCCGCCAGGAATTGACAATGCCCGGCTCGCCAACGACCGCCGCCTCATTATGGGCGACCGACAGCACGCGCTCGACGTGATTGCTGGCCTGGAGGTTCGCCATCGGGATTTCGCTCCCTGGACTTTGTCGAAGTTTGTCATAGCGTTGTCGGAAGTCAATCGCGCCGGCCGGGCCGGGCCATGAAGTCGTTGGGTTCCCGTGGAGTTTTGCGGAGGTAAGGAAAAGCTCGATTGCTTCGCCGAGCGATCCCGCGCACGCCATCGGAACAGAAATGTTGTGCAGGTAGCGGAGTTGTATTACAAAACCTTCAGTAGTAATGCCAGTTTACAGCGCGCGTGCCGATGTCGTGGCGCCGCAAATGATTTGACCACGCATCACGTTTTCAAAATCCTGGACGTGGCAGGAGAGGCGTGGCGCGGATTCGGTGCATCGCCGGGAGACCTCCATGAAGAAGTTGCTGTCGGTTGCGGCGATGTTGTTGCCGGTCGCGGTGATGATGCTGGCGGCGCCGCCACGGCCCGTCGCGCAAACCCAGCCCGGCCAGGCTCCGGGCGCTCCGAGCCAATCGCTGCCCATCAAATATGTGCCGCAGGCACAGTACTGCGCCAACGGCGGCAACGTGTTGTGTTCGGTGCTGGCGGCTTACATCGGTCCGGATCCGTTGTTGAAGATCGACGACGGTTACAACGGTCTGTACGGCGCGCCGCCGACGAAGGCGTCGGAAGACGTGCAGACGCCGTTCGACAACATGTCGTGGCAGATGTTCGTGGCGCTGAACTGGACTGCGAACGCGGTCAATCAGCCGGCGGCCGTCGGGCTGACGAAACCGGGTCCGCGGGTCTGGCAGACCTATCGCAAGGTCAGCGCGCTGTTCGGCAATTCGCCGGTCCGTGCGGGCTGCACCCCGGCGCTGGCGTTGCCGGTTTTCTATATCGGCTCCGACGGCAAGGGTAATCCGGCGCCGAACAACGAGGAATTCCTGCAGGCGTCGAGCAACCTGCCGCTGATCGATATCAATGGCAACTGGGCGGTGTTCGAGCGGCGCGTCAATGACATCGAGGCGAACTATCTGCTGGCGCCCAACGGCCAGAAGTCGCAGACGCTGACCACGATTTCCGGGCAGAACAATTTCATCCAGAACAATCCCGCCGGCGTCCAGTTCACCTCGTCCTCCACGGTGCCCGACGGCAAGAACGGCTCGATCGAAATCAAGGCCGCCTGGCGCATCATTGACCGCGCCAGGGGCGACGATCCCACGCGCTATTTCACCCAGAATGCTTTCCTCGCCGTGGCCGGGGACCTCGTCAGCACGGGCCGCGGGTTCTGCAGGACCGTGACGCTGGGCCTGGTGGGCATGCACATCCTGCAGCGCAATCCGCTCGTTCCTGAAACGCCTGCGTTGCGGCCGCAATGGATTTGGGCCACCTTCGAGCACGCCGACAACGTGCCGCTGGCGCAGAAGCCGTGCAACGTCGCCAATGGCTGCGGCACGGCGCCGGCGACCAACTGGATCAACCAGGCGAGCTGTGGGCCCGCGGTGGACAACGACCGGGTGCGCTATTCCTTCTTCCGGCACAACCTGCCGGTGGGGACCAATATCGCGCCGGTGCCCGCGAGCGGCTCGACCTACAAGTGGAATCCGCAGCCGCCCTTTGCCAAGGGCGCGACGACGCCGGCGACGGCCTGGCCGCAGGCCGCGCGCTGCTGGGAGACCTATCCGACGACGGCGTCGCTCAATACGCAATGGCAGCAGACACTCGGCGCGGTGAAGAGCGTGTTCCAGAACTACATGCTGGTCGGCACGCAATGGGGCGGCAAGCTGGAGCCGCCGACGCCGCCCAATCCGATCCCGGCCAATGCGGTGCCGGGGATGCTCTCGAACATGACGCTGGAGACCTACATCCAGAATTACACCGGCAGCGATTCAAGCCTGCCGGGCCCGGGCTCCTGCGTCAGCTGCCACAACTTCGCGACCCTGCCGGCCAACAACAATGTATCGGCTAATTTCAGTTTCCTGCCGGGCCTCGCGCAACCCTCGACGGCGCGCCGCATGATCAAGACGGCGCGGTGAGGGAAGCACAGGGCGCGGGAGACGTCGCATGGGAAGCCGCCGCGCGCGCTTAGGCCTGGTTCCGGGATAACGCCTTGCCGCGTTCCGCCAGCTTGACCATCACCTGCAGCGCCTGATTGGTCGGCGTGGGGATGCCGAACTCGGCGCCCTTGCGCACCACATAGCCGTTGAGGAAGTCGATCTCGCTGGGTTTTCCGCGTGACAGATCCTGTGCGGTGGAGGAGGTCTGGTTCGGCATCGCGGTCGGGATTCTCAGGATCTGCGCCGCGAGGTCGTGCGGAATTTTCACGCCGCAGGCGCGGGCGACATCAGCGGCTTCCCGCACCGCGCTGGCGATCACATCCCGGGCGCCTTCGACCTGCATCATCGGTCCATAGGCGATGCCCGCCACCGCGGACAGCGCGTTGAAGGCGCAGTTGGTGATCAGTTTTGTCCATTGCACGGCCTCGATGTCGGCGGCGACCGTGGTGTGGATGCCGGCTGCGTTCAAGGTTTGCGCCAGCGCTTCGCTCGCGGGCGAAGCGCCGATCACGAGATCGCCGCCGCCGTGATGCCTGACATGGCCTGATGCGGCCATTTCGCTGCCGACATAGACCACCGTTGCGATGACGGGGTGGCCGGTGACGGCGCGCAGGCGCTGCGCATTGTCGACGCCGTTCTGCAGGCTGAGCAGCGATGTGTCCGGCCGCAAGTGACCGGCGAGGGAACGACCGGCCTGTTCGGTATCGGCCGACTTGACGCAGACCAGCACCAGGTCCGGCGCGGCGAGGGCGGTCGTGTCGGTTGCGGCCTTCGCGGCCAGGTGATCCTTAAAACCCTGCATGTCCAGCAACAGGCCATCCGCATTGATGGCGTCGACATGCGGCTGCCGGCCGATGAAGGTGACGTCATGTCCGGCCTTGAGCAGCAGGCCGCCGTAGTAACACCCGACGGCTCCGGCGCCGATGACCGCGACTTGCATGCTTGGCTCCTGGATGAGGCTGACGCGGGTCGGGGTAGCTGATCGTAAGGGATGGCGCAATTTCCGCGGCGGTTTGCCGGCGGGATTGCGGCAATGCCGTGGGCGCTGTGACACCGGGAGCACACCCGAACCGAATTGTGTGGGGCGAGGCGGGTCTGGTCTCACCCGGTCACGGTTCCGCCCCGATTGGATTCGGACGCTGACGTGTTGGTTTTCGGCTTGGGCTGGGGCGCGAGTTGGGGATGCAACATGATGACAAACGGCTGTGCCACGCCATCGGGGATCGATACCGCAACGGGCCGCGGGATGGTGCGGCTGTCGGCCCTCGTGCTCGCAGCGGCCGCGCTGGCGGGTTGCGCGCAGTCCTCCGTCGTCAGTTCGAAATCCGACCTCCGCCAGAGCAGGGAAGCGTCGCTCGAACGCGATCGATCGACATCGTCAGTGATGAAGCGGCGCGCGGCCGTGCTGAAAACAGCTACGCCGTTCGCGTCGCAGCGGCCTGCCGCCGGCACCGGCACGGCGTCGCAGGGGATTGCCAGTTTCTACACCGAGGGCAGCAGGACCGCGAGCGGCGAAAAATTCAACACGCATGATCTGACCGCGGCGCATCCGACCTTGCCGTTCGGCACGCGCCTGCGCGTGACCAATGTCGGCACCGGCCAGGCCGTGACGGTGCGGGTCAACGACCGCGGGCCGTACATCCAGGGGCGGATCGTCGATGTTTCCTATTCCGCGGCGGACGCGCTCGGGATGGTGGGAAAGGGCCTCGCCAACGTCAAGCTCGACGTCGTGCAGTAGCGGGCGGAACCGGCCAGAACTTCATCGCCGGCATCTCATCGCCGACGCCTGCCTGTCATGCCTCGCTCTTGGGAATGTATTTTCCCGCGATGCATTTGTATCGTTGCAGCTTCCACTGATGATACGGCCCCTTGGCGAGCCAGTCGGCGATGCCGATTTGCGCATGGACCGCACAGGCTGTCATGGTGATGCCCGACAGTTCGGAGGTGGTGACGACTTTCTCCAGGCACAGCTGGCCGTTGCAGAGAATCGCGACAAGAGTAACGAGCATGGCGTCCTTCGTGGCTTGGGGAATCACCCGGTCGATTGATGCTAAGCAGGGTTCGTGCCACGATTCGGGGGCGCTGTGTTCTGTCGCGTGGCTGCCCCCGTAGTCCTACCGGCCCGCGATTTGAACCAGGCGCCGCCGAATTCATTGGCAAGTCAGTGCGGAACATGACGACACAGGAGACACCAACGGTGCGCAGGCTCGAGAACCAGAGTTTTATGCTGTTGCTGGTCGCGGTTACGCTGGCGTTCGCCTGGATACTGATGCCGTTCTATGGCGCCATTCTCTGGGCCATCGTCGTCGCCGTCATTTTCGAGCCGCTGAACCGCAGGCTGCAGCAATGGATGGGCGGGTGGCCCAATCTCGCCGCCGCGGCGACGGTGATGATCGTGATTGCGATGGTCATTCTGCCGCTGGCATTGATCACGGCTTCGCTGCTGCAGGAAGCCTCCGCCCTCTACGCCAAGATGCAGTCCGGCGAGTACAACTTCGCCAATTACATTCAACGCGTGTTCGATGCCCTGCCGGCCTGGGCGACGGGCCTGCTGGATCGCTTCGGCCTGACCAACCTGTCCAAGGTTCGCGACAGCGTGGCGGCCGGGCTGGTGAAGGGCGGGCAGGCGGCTGCGCCGCAGGCGCTCAGCATCGGCATCAACACCTTCGACTTCGTGGTCGGCGGCGGCATCATGCTGTATTTGCTGTTTTTCCTGTTGCGCGACGGCAACGCGCTGGCGGAGCGGATCAAGCAGGTGGTTCCGCTGCGCACCAGCCAGAAGACCGCGTTGTTCGACCGCTTCGCCGATGTCCTCCGCGCCACGGTGAAGGGCGGCATCCTGGTGGCGATGGCGCAGGGCGCGCTGGGCGGGCTGGCGTTCTGGTTTCTCGGGGTTCACGCCGCCGTGCTGTGGGCGGTGCTGATGGCCTTCCTGTCGCTGTTGCCGGCGATCGGCGCCGGCCTCGTCTGGGGGCCGATGGCGGTCTATCTGCTGGCCACAGGCGCGGTGTGGCAGGGCGTCAGCCTGATCGCGTACGGCGTGCTGGTGATCGGCCTCGTCGACAATCTGCTGCGGCCGTTCCTGATCGGCAAGGAGACCAAGCTGCCGGACTATGTCGTGCTGGTCTCGACGCTGGGCGGCATCCAGGTGCTCGGCCTCAACGGCTTCGTCATCGGACCGCTGATCGCGGCGATGTTCATGGTGTCGTGGGATATCCTTTCGGTATCGAGGACGGCGGCGGAGTCGGAAACGTAGGGCGCAATCCGGGCTACTGGACACCACCCCTTCGCAACGTCCAAACTCGCCGCGCACACAGGAGCCGCCGCGATGACCATCATCGATTCCCAGGTCCACGCCTATGAGGCGAACACGCCGACGCGGCCATGGGCTACGTTGCCGAACTGGCCCGATCACGTCACCGGCGACGAGATGGTGGCGGCGATGGACAAGGTCGGCGTCGACGGCGCGATCTTCATCTCGGCGTTCTCGATGTACCGCTATGACGCCAGCTACGCCGTGGAAGTGGCGCGGGCGCATCCCGGCCGGCTGGCGATCGTCAAGCCGGTCGACCCCGACGACCCTGATGTGGACGACGTCGTCGCCGACTGGAAGCAGACGCCGGGCGCGGTCGGCATCCGCATCATGCTGACCAGGGAGAGCGGGCGCGCGCCTGACGATCCCGGCCTCGACCGCATCGCGCGCGCGGCGGTGCGGCACGACTTTCCGGTCAACCTGTTGTGCTGGGACAATCTCGACGCCGGCACCGCATTGATCGACCGCCATCCCGACACCCGCTTCATCCTCGATCATCTCGGCATCCTGCAGCCGCGCGTGCCGCCGGCGCCGGAGCGGCCGTGGGCTGCATTGCCGAAGGTGCTCGACCTCGCCAGGCGCAACAACGTGGTGATCAAGGTCAGCGGTGCCTGCACGCTGTCGCGCGAGCCGTATCCGTTTCCGGACATCTGGGATCCGCTGAAGCGCGTGTTCGATGCCTGGGGGTTTGAGCGTTGCCTGTGGGGCACCGACTGGACCCGGGCCTTCGCGGTGGTCAATTACGAACAGGCGGTCGAGCCGTTCCGCAACTATGGCGGACTGAGCGACAGCGAGCGCGCGATGCTGATGGGCGGCGCGTGCGCCAAGGCCTATCGGTGGGAGCCGGCGAGGGGGTGAGTGGCCCCAAACCAAAAATATCGAAAACAACCCCATGTACAGTAAGAGACGGCGCGCTTTTGTGGTATTATGGTAGGGTGTAGGATGGGTTGAGCTCTTCGCGAAACCCATCGCGTCATCCGCGCCCGAAGCAAGCCGTTGGGTTTCGCAACGGCTCAACCCAACCTACGCTGCCGACTTCTCCAATCGACATGAGGGGCCATGACCCAACCAGCCACGGTGCCCGACAAAACCCCGACCGCGGATGCGGCGTTGCGGGCGCGGGCGGCGCGCGTCGTGCCCGGGGGGATGTGGGGGCATCTCAACGCGGCGCGGCTGCCGGAGGGCTATCCGCAGTTCTTCGCGTCCGCGCAAGGGTGCCGCATCCGCGACGTCGACGGGCGCGAATATATCGATTTCATGTGCAGCTGGGGACCGGTGCTGCTCGGCCACCGCCATCCCGAGGTGGAGGCGGCGGCGCAGGCGCAGGCAGCACGCGGCGACTGTTTCAATGGTCCGGGCGAGGTCATGGTGGATCTCGCGGAAGACTTCGTCGCGATGGTGCCGCATGCCGACTGGGCCATGTTCCAGAAGAACGGCGGCGACGCCACCACGGCCTGCGTGACCATCGCCCGCGCCGGCACCGGCAGGCGCAAGGTGCTGGTGGCGAGCGGCTCCTATCACGGCGCGCTGCCATGGTGTTCGCCCAGCCTGGCCGGCGTCACCAGCGAGGATCGTGCGCACCTCGTGCATTTCGACTACAATGATTTGGCGAGCCTGCAGGCTGCCGCCGCCGCGGCGGGCAACGATCTTGCCGCCGTCCTGGTCACCGCCTTCCGCCACGACATGGGCCGCGATCTCGATCTGCCGACGGCGGAATTTGCACAAGCCGCGCGCGCCATCTGCGACGCGGCCGGCGCGGCCCTCATCATCGATGAAGTCCGTGCCGGCCTGCGGCTCGATATCAGGGGCAGCTGGGAGGCGCTGGGCGTGCGCCCGGATCTCTCCGCCTGGAGCAAGGCCATCGCCAATGGCCATGCGCTGGCGGCCGTCACCGGCAACGACCGGTTTCGCGAGGCCGCGACAAAGGTCTTCATCACCGGCTCATTCTGGTGCGGCACCGTGGCGATGGCGGCGGCCCGCGCCACGCTTCGCATCGCGCGCGAGACCGACGTATCAGGGCATATCCACGCGATGGGCCTGCGGTTGCGCGCGGGGCTGGCGGCATTGGCGAGCCAGCACGGCATTGCTGTCAGGCAGAGCGGCCCGCCGCAAATGCCCTTGATGTTGTTCGATGCCGATCCGGATGTCCGCAAGGGCCGCGCGTTCTGCTCGGCGGCGCTGCGGCACGGCGCGTTCTTTCATCCGCAACACAACATGTTCTTGTCGGCGGCGCATGGGCCTGCGGATATCGACGAGGCGCTGGAAGCGGCGGCGCATGGCTTCAAGGCGGTGCGCGAGCTGGATGCGCGGGCGGCGAGGTAGGCATTGAAGCAAAGCCAAAACACCGCTCGTCGTCCCTGCGAACGCAGGGACCCATAGCCACCGGCTGGAGTTTGACGAAGCGTGCGTCATCCATCTTGTTTCAACGAGAGCACATCGCGGTATGGGTCCCGGATCGGCGTTCGCTTGCGCTCACTTGTCCGGGACGACGTGGGACCATAAGCGGCCCGTCGGCGCTGTCATTTGCCGCTGACGAATTGCACCCATCCCTCCTGCTGCGACTTCAGCAGATTTCTTCTTTCTTCTTCCAGTTCGACGACACGCCTGGTGGTCTCTCTCATCGCGCGGGCCGCGACATTGTAGCGGTCCACGGTGCGTTGCAGGGGGAAGATGAATTGACCGTCGACGACCTTGTAGGCGCCGGACTCGGCGACCAGAAGCGCGACATAGTCGCCATAGGCGCGATAGAGTTCGGCGCGCGCCGGCAGCAGCCTGGAAACGAGGGCCGCAAATTCCGCGTGCCGCTTGTCGATGTGATCCAGCAGCCTGGCACTGGTCTCGTTTCCGGCATTCAGCGAGAGCGCGTGTTTTTCCACCTTGTCACGCTCGGATTTCAACAGCGCGAGGTAGCGCGGCATGAATGACGTCGCATTGGTTTCCGCCGTTTTCAGATCGCGGCGAAGCGCCTCGAGGGCATCGCGGCTTGCCGCGCCCAGATTGCCGATCCCCCGAACCGCCGGTGGCTCGACTTCGCTCGACAGCTTTTCGGCGGCCGCGCTGGTTTCATTCGCCGCCTGGACGGCCATGGCCGTCAGCCGCAGCAGCCTGTTTTGGGGATGCTGCGCGAGCGCCTCATCGATCTGCCCTGGACGGGTGACGTCCTGCAATGCCACCGGGCTGTCGCGAACGGCGCTGCCGCTCTGCAGCCGGCTCAGGTCGGATACGAACCAGGCCCCAGCCGCAAACACGACGAACAGCAGCAGGAACGCTATCCATACGCGCGTCTTCGCGCTCGGATCTGAAGGCATATTGTCGGCCTCCCATCGCTCCCGGTCAGGTCCGTTGCATCCATGTGCCGGCACGTCCCCTTGACATGTTAGCGCTCCGCCGTCGGAATGGCGAATAGCGCAAAAAGCGCAGCGTCGCGGTGTCCTCACCCGGCGCATCAAGAAAAAAAGCGGGAGGATCGAAATGTTTCGCCATCTCAGAAATTTCGCGCTTGCAGCATTTGCGGCCGCAAGCCTGCTCGGGGCCGGAAACGCCCAGGCGGCGTTCCCGGAGCGGCCGATCACGCTGATCGTGCCGTGGGCGGCCGGCGGCGGCACCGACGCGGTGGCGCGGCAGATCGCCCAGATGCTGGAACGCGATTTCAAGCAGCCGGTCAACGTCGTCAACCGCACCGGCGGCTCGGGCGTGGTCGGCCACCAGGCGATCGCCACCGCCGCGCCCGACGGCTACACCTTCGGCCTCATCACGCTGGAGATCAATTTGATGCACTGGGTCGGGCTGACCGATCTCACCTATGAGAAGTATACGCCGCTCGCGCTGGTCAACCAGGACCCCGCCGCGATCCACGTCAAGGCGGACTCGCCTTACAAGAACGTCAAGGAGCTGTTCGCGCACATCAAGGCGAACCCGAACAAGGTGGTGGCCTCGGGCACCGGGCAGGGCGGCAGCTGGCATGTCGCGCTCGCCGGCCTGTTGCAGGCCGACGGCATTGCGCCCAACTCGATCCGCTGGGTGCCGTCGACCGGCGCCGCCACCGCGCTGACGGACCTCGCGGGCGGCGGCGTCGACTTCGTCGCCTGCTCGATGCCGGAAGCCGAGGCGCTGATCAAGGCGGGGCGTCTCCGCAGCCTGGTGTTCTTCTCGCCGAAGCGCGCGCCGAATTTTCCTGACGTGCCGACCACCGAGGAGGCGACCGGTCACAAATGGCACAAGGGCGTGTGGCGCGGCTTCGCCGCGCCCAAGGGCCTGCCGCCGGAGATCGCCAAGCAGTACGAGACCGCGATCAAGAAGATCTGGGACTCAGCCGAGTTCAAGGAGTTCATGAACCGGCGCGGCTTCGACATGATCTACCAGGATTCGGCCGGCTTCGCGGCGTTCATGAAGGCGGACA
>CALROE020000036.1:0-11067 GCA_943369715.1 Bradyrhizobium ivorense | reverse complement strand
GCCAGTGCAGCAGCCGCGTCTCCAGCCAATTGATCAGCTTGCCCACCGCGAGCCCGAACAGCGACAGGACAACGACGCCCGCCAGCAGCTGATCGGTCTGCATCAGATTGCCGGCCTGCAGTACGAAGGCGCCGATACCGAATTGGGCGCCGATCATTTCGGCGCTCACCACCAGAAGCAGCGCCACCGAAGCGGAGATGCGGAAGCCGGCGAGCATCGAGGGCAGCGCACCCGGCCAGATCACCCGGCGCACGATCGAGGCGAACGGCACGCCGAAACTCTGCGCCATCCGGATCAGGTTGCGCGGCACCGCGTCGACACCGCTATAGACCGAGATCGCGGTGGAGAAGAACACCCCGAGTGCGATAGTGGCGATCTTCGGCTCCTCGCCGATCCCGAGCCACAGGATCAAAAGCGGCAGCAGCGCGATTTTCGGAATCGGAAACAGCGCCGAGATGAAGGTGATGCCGACGCCGCGCGCGAGGCTCGACAGCCCGATGGCGAAGCCGACCACGACGCCAGCGATGGTGCCGAGAATCCACCCCGCCCCTATCCGCACCACCGATGCCGACACGTGATTCCACAGCGCGCCCGAGATCGTGAGCTTCCAGATCGCAAGCCCGATCGCCGACGGCGGCGGCAGGAACAGCGGGTTGACCCAGCCGGCGCTGCCGGCCAGTTGCCACAGCCCGATCACCAGCACCAACGCGATCGAGCTGGAATAGCGGCCGGCTTTCGGCGCGAACCCCGCGCCGCGAAAGGTGACGGGCCGCGCTTCGGCGGCGATATCACCCGGCGGCGACGCCGCTTGATACCCGGCGCGGTCAAGCATGCTGGACCTCGCGCTCGGCTTCGACCGCCTGTTCGCGGATCAGCGACCACAGCTCGCTTTGCAGCGCCAGCAATCGTTCGCGGGCATGGATGTCGCCGCGCTCGCTGCGGCTCAGCGGAATGGTGACCACTTCGCGAATTCGTCCGGGCCGCCGCGACAGCACCACGATGCGGTCGGCGATCCGCACCGCCTCTTCGAGATTGTGCGTGACATAGACCGCGCCCATCGATCCGTCGGCCAGCAATCCGATAAAATCCTCCATCAGCAATTCGCTGGTTTGCGAATCCAGCGCCGACAGCGGCTCGTCCATCAGCAGGATCGCCGGCCGCACCGCCAGCGCGCGGGCGATGCCGACGCGCTGCCGCATGCCGCCGGAGAGTTGTTTTGGATATGCGCTGCCAAAATCCGACAGGCTGGTGCGGCGCAGCGCATCGTCCACCACCGCGCGCCGCTCATGGTCAGAGAGACTTGCATGCAGCAACGGGAATTCGACATTCTCCGCCACCGTGCACCATGGCAGCAGCGCAAAATCCTGGAACACGAATGTCAGCGGGTTGCGGCTGTCCGGCGGCGGCGCGCCGCGCCATTCCGCCCGTCCCGAGCTCGGCTGCAGCAGTCCGCCCAGGATCGACAGCAGCGTGCTCTTGCCGCAGCCGGAGGGACCGACGATCGCCACCACCTCGCCGGAGCGCACCGTGAACGAGACGTCGTCGAGCACTTCGAGCCCGCCGAAGCGGTGGCTGATATGGTCGGCGATCAGGTCCATCCAAATTCCTGCTCTAACTCGTCATGCCCGGGCTTGACCCGGGCATCCACGTCTTGGCGGCGTCCACCAGGAAAGACGTAGATGGCCGGGTCAAGCCCGGCCATGACGAAAGTAGTTCGCTGCGCTCGCAATGACGATAGCATCAATCCGCCTTGACGAATTCCTTCGCGATGATCGCATCGACCGAAAATCCCTTGTCGACAAAACCCTGCTCCTGCAGCCACTCGATCTGGTTGGCGACGTTCCTGACATCGAGCTTGCCGTCCGGGTCGATATAGGCGCAGTTGCCGACCACCTGTTCGACCGGCAAATTGGTGTATTTGGCGATGATTTCGAGCAGCGGTTTTGTCTTGTCGTTGATGCCGGCCTTGCCGTCCTTGATCGAGGCCAGAATCACGTCGTGATATTCGCGGTCGGCGCGGGCCAGCACGGCCAGCAGCTTGGTCACCAGCGGCTTGTTGCTGAGCGTTCTCGGCGAGGCGAACACGGCGCCGAGTTGCCAAGGCGTTTCGTCGCCGACCCAGCCCAGCAGCCTGGCGCCGCCATCGTCGATCAACTTGCGCGCGGTCGAGACCGGCAACAGCGCGGCGTCGACGGTCTCGCCCTTCAGCGCGGCGGCGGCGTTCGACAGCGACTGCATCGGCAGCACCTTGATGTCGGCGAGCTTGAAGTTGTATTTGTCGGCCAATAGCCCCAGCGAATAGTGGAAGCTGGAGCCGGTCTGCGTCACCGCGATGCGCTTGCCGGCCAGATCCTTCGGGGTCTTCAGGCCGGCCGCGTAAGCATTATTGCTGGCGAAATAGCCGATCAGCGGATAGCCGGCCCTCTCGCGGCTCATGCCGCCGATCACTTTCAGCGTGCCCTTGCCGGCGAGATTATACAGCCCCGCGGTGAAGGCGGTGACGCCGAAATCGACATCGCCCGACGTCGTCGCCACCGCGATCGGTTGCGCCGCATCGAAGAATTTCAGCTCGATCTCGAGCCCGGCCTCCTTGAAATAACCCTTGTCCTGCGCAATGAACACCGGCGCCGATGACGACAGCCGGAGCACGCCGATCTTGGCTTTCAATGGTTCCTGGCAACGGCCCTCGGAAGACGCAGCCACCGCCGCCGTCAAAGCCATCAGGCCCGCCATTGCGAGCCGCGCAAATCCCGTCATCCTGTTTCCTCCGCCTATATTCTTTATTACAGCCCTTCGGGCACGGCCTGGTCCCGCCCGATGAACGCACCCTGCTGCTGCAACGCTTGTTGCAACTTTTCCACCGCGATGTCGCGCGGAATCGTGTTGCCGCCGAGCGCCAGCGCCGCAGCCGTTCCCGCCGCCTCCCCCATGGCAAAGCAGGCGCCGGAGACCCGCGCCGCCGACTGGCCGTCATGGGTCATCGAGGCGCAACGTCCGGCCACCAGCAGATTGTCGATGCCCTCGGGCGTCAGCATCCGGTACGGCAACTCATTGAACCCGCGCGATTCCGGGATCGGCGGGAACTTGAAGACGACGTCGCCGGCGACATGGGATTCCATCGGCCAGCCGTTGACGCCGATACTGTCGTCGAACGCGGCGCAGCCGAGCACGTCGTCGCCGCTCAGCATATAGCCGCCGATCACGCGGCGGGTTTCGCGGATGCCGAGCTGCGGCGGCAGGTCGACGATGTAGGATTTCTCGAACCCCGGCACGGTGCGCAGGAAATTGAAGGCGGCGACCGCCTGGCGGCGGCCGTCGATTTCGCCGCGGGTGAGGTCGTCGGGCTCCAAGCCGTTGATCGCGGTGCCGTCGTCGCGTGACAGCTGGGTGAAATTGACCCGCCATTCGATTCCGGAGCGCTGCGGCCGCACGATCGCGGCCTTGCGCGGAAAATGATGGGTGCCGGCGGCCTCGGCCGCCTCCATCAGCGCCGGAATGGTCCGCCAGGCGTCGCCCGCCTTTTCCGGGTCTATGCCGTTGAGCCGGAACATCATCGAAGGATAGAGCATGCTGCCGGCGTTATCGCCGACCTCGAATTTCGCTCTGGCCCAGGCCGCGAGATCGCCATCGCCGGAGCAGTCGATGAAAATGTCCGACCGCACCGCCTGCCGCCCGGCCTTGGTCTCCACCATCAGCGCGTTGATGCTGCTATCGTCATGCATCACCACGCCGGCCCCAAGCGCATGAAACAGAACGTCGACCTTGTGCGCGGCCAGCAGATCGTCGGCAGCGATCTTGTAGGCCGCGCTGTCATAGGCCTGCGCGAAGATTTTGCCGAGGATCAGATGCGGCGCATTGAGGCCGCCGAGCCGGTCGATCCTTGCCAGCAGATCGGAGGCAACGCCCTGCACCACCCGATGCATCTCGCCGAACACATTGGCATGCAGCCCGCAGAAATTCGTCACTCCCGCCGCGGTGCCCATGCCGCCGAGAAAGCCGTAACGCTCGATCAACAGCGTGCGCCGCCCGGCGCGCGCGGCTGCGACCGCTGCTGCGATCCCGGCGGGACCGCCGCCGAGCACGACGACTTCATACTCGCCGTAGAGCGGAATTTGGCGGGCGGGTTCGGTGATGGATTTGCGCGGCAATTTTGGGTTCCCGAATGAGTGGCGAGCGATCATGCCCCGGGTGCTGGAATTTAGCCATCGCGTCAAGCTCGCCTGACGGGTTGCGCTATGACACCGGTCTGTGGAAACTGGCGCCACGTCGTCGCCCACCTGACAAGGACACCTCCCCCCATGCGTATCTGCATCTTCGGCGCGGGCGCCGTCGGGAGCCATTTTGCGGTGCGGCTGGCGCTCGCCGGACACGAGGTGTCCTGCGTGATGCGCGGGCCGCATCTGGAAGCGGTCAAGGCCAAGGACCTGACGCTGCGGGCCGGCGGCGCCGGTTTCACGGCGCACGTCAAGGCATCGGACGATCCGGCGGAGCTGGGGCCGCAGGATATCGTGATCTCGACGCTGAAGGCGAACTCGCTCGTCAGCCTGGTGACGGGCCTGCCTCCGCTGCTGCGCGACCACACCGCCGTGGTATTTGCCCAGAACGGCATTCCATGGTGGTACGATATCGGGCTGGCCGCCGATGTGCCGCTACCCGACCTCGGCTTTCTCGATCCCGGCGGTCAGCTGCGCGCCATGGTTGCCCCGGAGCGGATCATCGGCGGCGTGGTGTTTTCATCCAACGAGGTCGTCGCACCTGGCATCGTCGCCAATCTGTCTCCCGAACGTAACATGCTGCTGGTCGGCGAATGCGATGACCGCGGCAGCGCGCGGATCGAGCGGCTGCGCGCCGATCTCAACGAGGCTTCGATCCAGTCGCCGCCGGTGGAACGGATCCGGGAGACGATCTGGACCAAGCTTTTGACCAACATGTCGATGTCGGTGCTGTGCCTGCTGACCGGGCAGACCGCGCGGGACGTGCGTGACGAGCCGGACCTGCAGGACATCATCCCGCGCCTGCTCGACGAGGCCAATTCCGTTGCGCAAAGCTGCTTTCCCGGCGTCAAGCGTCTCGGCCGCTCCGGTCCCGCGCCCGACCACAAGCCGTCGATCCTGCAGGACTATGAACTCGGCCGCGCCATGGAGATCGACGCGCTGGTGCGGGCGCCAGCGGCGTTCGCCCGCGCCGCTGATCTGTCGACGCCGATGCTCGACTTCATGGCGGCGCTGGCAATCAGAATGGCGCGCGAGAAGGGGCTTTATCAGGGGTGAGCGTCTCTTCCTCGTCAAGCCCGGGCATGACCAGCTAAGATCAACAGAACGCGGGAATACAAACATGCTCGTCAAGGACAAAGTCTGCATCGTCACCGGCGCCGCCAGTGGCATCGGCGAGGCAACCGCCCGCGCCTTCGCGGCGGCGGGCGCGCGCGGGGTGGTCGTCGCCGACCTCAGAACTTCGCGCGACCGGCTGGCGAAGGTCGCCGGCGAGATCGACGGCCTCGCCGTCACCTGCGATGTCGGACAGGAAGAAGACATCAAGGCGCTGATCGCGGCGGCCGAGGACAAGTATGGCCCGGTCGACGTGTTCTTCTCCAATGCCGGCCTCTCGCGCAAGGGACAGGAGTCAGCCTCCGACGCCGACTGGGACGTCAGCTGGCGGGTGCACGTCATGAGCCACGTGTTCGCGGCGCGCGCGCTGGTGCCGGGCATGCTGGCGCGGGGCTCCGGCTATCTGCTCAACACAGCATCCGCCGCCGGCCTGCTGGCGTCGCTGAATTCGATGCCCTATGGCGTGACCAAACACGCCGCGGTGGCGCTGGCCGAGCATCTCGCCATTCAATATGGCGACCGCGGCATCCGGATTTCCGTGCTGTGTCCGCAGTCGGTGCAGACGGGGATGACGACGCCGGGCCCAAGCGCGGCGCGCGTCGATGGCGTGCTGCAGGCATCCGAGGTGGCCCGCATGGTGCTGGAGGCGATGGAGGCCGAACGCTTTTTGATCCTGTCGCACCCGCAGGTGCATGACTACATGCAGCGCAAGGCCTCCAACGCCGAGCGCTGGCTGACCGGAATGCGACGGCTGCGCGACCGGATCTATGGCGGGCAGGGTTGAGCCGTCATTCCGGGGCGATGCGAAGCATCGAACCCGGAATCTCGAGATTCCGGGTCTGGTGCTTCGCACCATCCCGGAATGACGTTGATTACTTTGGCGCAAACGGGCCGAGTATCCCCGAATAGCTTTTCGCCGCCGGAAACGCATAGCAGCCACGCCGGGAGGTCGTGAGCTTCAGTGCGACCAGGGCTTCGGCCTGCTTGACCGCCGCCGCGACGCCATCGATCACGGGAACGCTGAACTTGTGCGAAAGCGTGGCCGCGAGATCGGCCATGCCCGCGCAGCCCAGCACGATGGCTTCCGCGCCCTTGTCCAGCGCCAGCGCAATCTCGGCGTCGAGCCTGGCCGCGGCGCCCGAGCCGGGCTTTTCGAGATCGAGCACCGCGACATTGCACGCGCTCACCTGTGCCCGCTCGGCAAAGCCGTAGCGGCGCACCAGCTCTTCCAGCGGCACGATCGAGCGCGGCAGCGTGGTGACCACCGCGATGCGCTTCGCCAGTTGTCCCGCGGTGACCAGCGCCGCCTCGCAGATCCCGACCACGGGGAAATGCACGGCCGATCGCGCGGCGTCGAGGCCGGTATCGTCGAAGCAGGCGATGATGCCGGCATCGGCGTCGGGGGCGTTCATAAGCGCCTGAATCAGGCCGGGAACGGCAAAGGCCTCGTCATAAAAGCCCTCGATCGAGGCCGGCCCCATCGCCGACGTCACGGCCACGATCTCGGTGCCGGGGGCGGCGACGTCGCGCGCCGCGGCGCCGATGGTCTCGGTCATCGACGCCGTGGTATTCGGATTGACGATCAGGATTCTTGCCATTGCACCGGTCCAGCCCCAAAAAAATATCGTAGCCCGGATGGAGCGAAGCGCAATCCGGGGTAAGTTCACCAGCTACCAGGATAGTCCCGGATTGCGCTTCGTTCCATCCGGGCTACGGCAACAGGGACCTGCGGCCTTGAAGCTTCTCTTACCCACTTTAGTTGGCCTGATCCTCGGCGCGGCTCCCGCTGTCGCGGCGGTGGAGCAATGCCGATTCATCCAGGCCAAGCCCGAACGCGAGGCCTGCTATCAGCGCCAGGAAAAAGAACTCACCGCCAAACGCAAGCCCGAGCCCGCCGCCGGCACCTCGACGATGGATTCGCTGCAGGAGATGCGGCGGCAAGACGAAGCGCTTTACCGGAGCATGCGCGGCATTTGCCGGGGCTGCTGAGCGGCCGGCCCTATTTCTTGCCGCCCCAGTTGCCCGCGCGCTTCTCCGCGAATGAGGCTAGGCCCTCGGACGCCTCCGCGGTGCGGCGCCGCGCCGAATGCATCCGCACCAGCCGCTTATAGGCCTCGTCGTCGACGCCCATGCCGCCGAACGAGCTTTCCAGCGCCAGCGCCTTGGTCTCCGCCATCGCTTCGGGGCCGTTGGCCAGCAACTGCGCCACGACCTTGGCGCCCGCGGCTTCCAGATCGGCCAGCGGCACCACTTCGTGCACGAGACCGATACGCCGCGCGTCATCCGCGCCGAAGCGTTCGCCGGTCAATGCGTAGCGGCGGACCTGGCGGACGCCGATGGCGTCGCATAATTGCGGGATGATGATGGCGGCGGTCAGGCCCCAGCGCACTTCGGTGATCGAGAACAGCGCATTATCGGCCGCGATCACCACGTCGCAGGCGGATATCACCCCGGTGCCGCCACCAAAACAGCCGCCCTGCACCAGCGCCACGGTCGGGATCGGCAACAGGTTCAGCCGCTGCACCGCCTCGAACGTGGCCTGCGACACCGCTTCGTTCTCTTCGACCGATTTCGGCCGGACGCCATTGATCCATTTCAGGTCGGCGCCGGCCTGAAAGTGCTTGCCGTTGCCCCTCAGCACCACAACGCGCAGCTGAGACTTTTTGCCCAGCTCATCCATCGCCGCCAGCACGCCGTTGATCAGACCGGCATCATAGGCATTGTTGACCTCCGGGCGATTCAACGTGACCGTGGCGACGCCGCGTTCGTCGATATCCCACAAGACCGGGTTGGCAGGCATGGACACTTTCCTTCGTTGGATGGTTGCGATTGTTGTGGTGGCAATACGCCGGGATTGCCGGCAGCGCCAGATCATTTCGCCTTGGTGCCGGCGATGCGGCTGAGCGAGCCAGCGATGAATTCGTGCACGCCGACATCCGCAAAGCCCGCCGCCCTGAAGTAGCCGATCACGTCGGCCTCCGAATGGGCAAGCCCCAGCGAATCCCCGATCGCCTGGCCGAGGCCCCAATAGGCCGGCCCCCACGGCCCGGTGCGCTCGTCATTGGTGGTTTCGCCGATCAGATGCATCTCGCCGCCCGGCAGCAGCGCGTCGTGTGCCTTGCGGATGACGCCGGCGATCATCTCGCGGCTGTACATCGGCAGGTTGGAGGCCATGATGGCGACGTCGCAATCGGTCGGGAACGGATCGCGCGTGAAGTCGCAGGCTTGTGCCTCGACGCGATCGGCGACGCCGTTCTCGGCGATGAACCCGCGCGTCACCTCGCACACCACAGGCAAATCCAGCACCACGGCGCGGATGCCGGCATGCTCCCTGGCCGCCGCGATGCAATAGGCGCCGGAGCCGCCGCCGATATCCATGATGCGCCGGCAACCCGCGAGATTGACCTGGCGCACGAAGCGGCGGCCCGCACCCATGCCGATCGAGTAGGTCGCATTGTGGTAGCGCCGCGCATCGGCGACCGTGAACGTCTCGATCGCACCCATCACCTTCAGATCCCTGGTGCGGATATGCTCGGAAAGCCGCCCCCACTCGTTCCATTGCGGCTTGGTGAAGGTAATCCAAGGTCCCATGTAGCCGGGACTGCCCTCGACCAGGAAGCGCTCGACATCTGGAGCATTGCGATGGCGGCCCTGCGCCTTCTCCAGAAGACCTGTGGCGCACAACATCACCATCAGCCGCTCGGCGTTGGTCGGATGGATGTCGAGGGCCTTGGCCACTTCCTCATAGGTCCCGGCGCCCTTGCTGATCGCCGTGAAGATTCCGACCTCGACCGCCGCCATCAGCGCCGCGGATTGCCCGTAGGACTGCGCGATGTTCTGCAGCCGGACGGTGGTGACCGGCGCGCCATCCGTCGGCGGCATCTGGTTCTGCTGGGTCATGATGCGCGGGGCGGCCGCTCTACTCCGCGGCGTCGAGGATGGTCTTGCCGAGCGTGTTGTCGACCACGACCGGCGTCTCGAAATAGCTGATCTCGGGCGGCGTGCCGTAGCGATCGGTGATCATCTGGCGCCATTCCGCATTGTAGACGCGCTCGGCGGCCTCGCGGCTTTCCCACAGGTAGCAGCCGCCGCCGGTCCGGCTTTCGGCGTCGAACAAATAGTATTTTCTGATCAAGCCGGGCAGGCCCTGGTACTTCGGCGCCGAGCCCTGGAACAGTTCGGCCGCCTTCGCGGCATCGATGGTTGCGGGCAGCTTGAACCGGACGAGGGCGGTAATCATCGGCGAATCCTCCATGGCACTTGCTGGAACATGGCACTTGCTGGAATTTTCTTCCGCAGTTTCGGGCAGGATGCGGCATTTCGGCGATTACGGCAAGGATGTCGCGTCAGCGCGCCTGAAGTTCGCTCATTTCTCTACCGGACCCTTGCGCGCCCGCCATCCCCCCATGCCGGCCGGATAATGCTGCACGTCCTGCCTGCCGGCAGCGATCATTCGCTTCATGGCGGCTGCGGATCGTCCCCCGGCCTGACAGATCAGCACGACGCGCTCGCCGCGCGGCACGCGAGCGGGATCGAATTGCGAGAGCGGATGATTGACCGCGCCGGGAATGTGCCCGCCGGCATATTCGTGCGCCTCACGCACGTCCACGACCGTGCACGCTCCGCTTCCATGCGCCTGCAGGAGTTCCTCATGCGCAATGGCCGGAGTGCTGGAGGTAGCCATGAACTTGCTCAGAAACCGGGACAACATCGAACCAGCCTTTCCGTTGTCACGAGACCCGACCCGCTCTTGGCGGCCTCGAACTCGCGTCTGCGAACGCACGATATATTCGCATCTTCTAATATATGCAATAACGAAGGCGAGGCAATGGGGCCGCCTGGATCACAGTGACTGCTTTCGCCGTGCCCGCGGGCTCGTGCGGTTCAGAGCGCCGCGAAGACCTTCGCGCCCAGTTGGCCGATCTCTTCGTCCTGCGCGGGCGTTCCACCGCTCTCGCCGAGAGCGCCCAGCATGGTTCCGTCACTGGACCTCAGAACGATACCGCCCCATACCGGCGTGTAGAGAGGATCGCAGAACCACGCGATCTCGCGCCTGTCGTCGCCCAGCGACATGTCGAACAGCCGTTCCTTGATGGCCTTGGTGTCTCTTTGCCACTTCGTCGCCGTATAGGCCTTGTTGTAGCTCATGCGCGCGTTGAGGGCCGAAGCGCCGTCCATCCTCGAGAGATGAATGAGGTCGCCACCGGCATCGACGACCGCGGCGGAGAATTTCAATCCTTTTTCCGCCGCTGCCTTCAACATGGCATCCACGATCTCGCGGGCTTCTTTCAGCCCGAGTTTATCCGCCATTCTCGAATCTCCCTGCGGCGATCTTGATGTGCATCAAGGCTCTTTGCAATCAGGGGGCTAGTTTTTTCCTTCGTTTGATTTGCCAGATTCTGATGCACCGGACTGTTGTCCGTCCGAAGCGATCTGGAGGAGCTTGATGACCGCGCAGCCCTCGATGACAGCACGCCGCTCCGACTGGTATGGCAATTGCCCGCTTCCGAAGCAGATCGCGGCCGTCGTTTTCGCGGGCGCGGCCCTGCTCATGCTTGGCATACAACATTCTCTTGCGCAGGCGCCGAAAATGGATCGCCAGACCAATGGCCTCATCATGCTCATCGAATTCGAGAAAATCGAGGGCATCCGCCAGTGGGAGCGCCAGCTCGACGCCCGCGGCCTGACTGCGCTGGTGCAGGCGCAGCATAATGTCATTGCCGAATACCCTGGGGATTTC
>CALROE020000035.1:0-11074 GCA_943369715.1 Bradyrhizobium ivorense | reverse complement strand
GGCGGTGACCTGCTTCGACTTCACAATTCCCGTGGGCTGGATGGTGTCGCCCGGCTTGACCGGCTTGACCCAGCGGGTTTCGAGGCGGCGGTGGATGGCGCCGGCGGGGTAGGCCCAGTCGGTGATCATGCGCGTGATCAGCCCGAAATTGTTCATGCCGTGCATGATGATGCCGCCGAAATGGGTCTTGCCGAAGCTGCCCTTCATGTATTCGTCGTCGAGATGCAGCGGGTTGTAATCGAGCGAGCCGTCGCAGAACAGGCGGATGGATTCGCGGCTGACCTCGAAGGTCGGGCCATCGATGGTATCGCCTTCGCCGAGGTTTTCGAACGTGGTGGTCATGATTTATTTCCCTCGCCTCATTCCGGCCGGATGGTCCAGCCGCGGCCGGAGCAGATCACGTCGCCGTGCTGGTTGAAGAAGACGTTGTCGTGCACCACGAACAGCCGTTCGCGCTTGATGAACTTGTCGAGCGCGCGGGCCTGCAGGGTAATGACGTCATTGGGGCGCGCGGGAATGTTGTAGCTCCAGGACTGCCCGGCATTGACCGTGCCGGGCGAGCGCATCCAGTCGTCGGCCGGGGTGCAGGCGAACATCAGGAGGATGTGGATCGACGGCGGCGCGATCAGCCCGCCATAGCGGGTGGTTTTGGCGTAGGCCTCGTCGAAATAGATCGGGTGGTCCTCGCCGACCGATGCGCAATAGAGCTCGATGGCGTCGCGCGTCAGGGTATAGGGAATGGTCTTGCGCCGCTCGCCGGGGACGATGTCGTCCCAGACCTTGCGCAGATTGGCGTGTTTCCAGAAATCGGTCTCGAAGGCTTCCGCCTGCGCCATCGCATCCTCCCCTGCCCGCCGCTATTATCGTGCCGGCTTGTTATACCGCCTTGCGGAATTTGTTATATAGTATAATCAATTCGCGACCGTGTAAAATCAAGCGACCCTGCCGGGGAAACACCATGCCCAAACTGAAGCTGCCCAATATCGACGACGTGGTCGCGATCGACATCCACACCCATGCCGAGGAACCCTGCGGCATGCATGGCGACGACGGCTATGACGATTTTCAGGAGAAGATGGCCGATTACTTCAAGTCGCCGAACAAGCACCCGCCGACCGTTCAGGAGACTGCGGCCTATTACCGCGCCAAGAAGATTGCCGCGGTAATCTTCCCGGTCGACGCCGAACGCGAGACCGGGTTCCGGCGCTACAACAATTACGAAATGCTGGAGATCGCGTCGGAGAATTCCGACGTGCTGATCCCGTTCGCCAGCATCGACCCGCACAAGGGCAAGCTCGGCGTCCGCGAGGCGAGGAAGCTGATGGAGGAATACGGCGTCCGCGGCTTCAAGTTCCATCCGACCATGCAGGGCTTCTACGCCAACGACCGCATGGCCTATCCGCTCTACGAGGCCATCAACGACGGCGGCGCCATCGCGCTGTTCCATACCGGCCAGACCGGCGTCGGCTCTGGCATGCCCGGCGGCATGGGGATGCGGCTTAAATATTCCAACCCGATGTACATGGACGACGTGGCGGCGGATTTCCCCGACCTCAAGATCATCCTGGCGCATCCGTCCTTTCCCTGGCAGGAAGAGGCGCTGTCGGTCGCGACCCACAAGCCGAACGTCTATATCGACCTGTCCGGCTGGTCGCCAAAATATTTCCCGCCGATCCTGGTGCGCTACATCAACTCGATTTTGCAGGACAAGATGCTGTTCGGTTCGGACTGGCCGGTGATCACGCCCGACCGCTGGCTGGCGGATTTCGCCAAGCTCGATATCCGCGACGAGATCAGGCCGAAGGTGCTGAAGGCCAATGCGCGCAAGCTGCTGGGGATATAGACACGGGCTGTCTTCCGCCGACATGATCCCGGCCATCCGCGGGAGGCCGCTTTGACTCGGCAAGAGAGTGTCCCCGCGGTCCTGGAGAGCGAAGCCACCGGCGAAATTGCCGACATATATGCCGACATTCGCGCGACGCTCGATACCAGCGTCGTCAACCTGATCTGGCGCAATCTCGCAACCATGCCCGGCGCGCTTTCGTGGGCATGGTCGGCGGCACGGCCGCTCTATCTGGCGCCGGCAGCGGCGCATGCCGAATCGATACGCCGCTCGCTGAAGCTGCCCGATGTTCCCGGGATTTCCAGGAACGCCCTGTCCGCGGCCGGAATCGACCGGGCGGCGCTGGCGGATATCCGAACGGTATTGAACGGCTATTACCACACCAACGCGCTGGCGCTTGCCGTTCTCTCGGCGCTGCTCGAACATCACGATCCGAGCGCGATCGAGCCGGCCCCGCCGTCGGACATCGTACCGATCCCGTCTCCGACCGAACTGCCCCCGTTGCCGCCGACGCAAGGCCTGTCACCCGAAGTGCAGCGGCTGATCGGGGAACTGAATGAATTCGGCGAGGACACTGATTCATTTCTCATTGCGAGCATGTACCGGCACCTGGCGTACTGGCCTGCCTATCTGGCCATCGTCAGGACCCTGCTTGCGCCATATCAGGCGGACGGGAGCTTGAACGCGCTGACGCGCTCGGCCCGCAGCATCGGACGCGCTCATGGAAAAACGCTGGCCCGTCAGCTGACACCCTGCCAGCCACCGGACTGCCTGCAAGCGGCACTTGCCTCGTGTCGGCTGTTCGTCGAACATCCGATCGCCAGGATGGCGGGAATCTGCGCCATCATTCGGCGTGCCACGCCCGAATGACGAGGGCGCGCATGACATCGGGGGGCGCATGAGCATCAAGGCCGTCGTATTCGATGCCTACGGCACCTTGTTCGACATCCAGTCGGTGGCCGCCGTCACCGAACAGGCGTTTCCCGGTTACGGCGAGATCATCACCCAGATCTGGCGCATCAAGCAGCTCGAATACACCTGGCTGCGTTCGCTGATGCGGCGCTATCAGGATTTTTCCGTCATCACCCGCGATTCGCTCGCCTATACGCTGAAGGTACTCGGGCTGAAAGACGATCCGGCCGCGTTCGAGCGCATCATGGAGAAGTACCTGCATCTCGATCTCTATCCGGATGCGACGGAGGCGCTTGCGGCGATGCAGGACCGCAAGCTCGCCATTCTGTCCAACGGCAGCACCGGCATGCTCGACGCGCTGGTCGCCAACAGCGGCCTCGACCGCGTGCTGGATGCCACCATCAGCATCGACTCGCAAAGGATCTTCAAGCCGGCGCCGGAAGCCTACGGGCTGATCGAATCGAGGCTCGGCGTGCCGCCCGCCGAGGTCCTGTTCATCTCCTCGAACCCGTGGGACGCCTGCGGCGCCAAGGCCTTCGGCCTCAACGTCGCCTGGATCGAGCGGGTGACGCCTGAAGCGATGGCGCTGGCGTGCGTCAAAAGCGATCTCGTCGCCCCGCTCACGATGTTCAAGGCGATCCGGACCCAGATGGACGAACTCGGGCTGGAGCCTGATTATCGCATCCACGCGCTGGCGGAATTGCCCCAGCTGATCGCCGCCCATCCGTGATCCGCGCCGTTGTTTACGCGTCCCGCAATCAATCTCTTCACTTTTCCATGCTTTTGAGGGATGTAACGGTCACGGCCGAATTCCGGCCAACTCACCTGCAGAAGTAGCCGCTTCATGAGTCTCGAATCCGTCCGCGCATTTTTCGCGGCAAAAGCTCCTGATATCGCCGTGATCGAATCGCCGATGAGTTCGGCGACGGTGGCGCTCGCCGCCGAAGCCTACGGCGTCGAGCCGGGCAAAATCGCGAAGACGCTTTCCCTGCGGATCGGCGAGCGCGTGGTGCTGATCGTCGCCGCCGGCACCGCGCGCATGGACAACAAGAAGGTGAAGGCGCATTTCGGCGGCAAGCCGAAGATGCTCGGCCTCGACGAGGTGGCGGACATCACCGGCCATGAGGTCGGCGGCGTCTGTCCGTTCGGCCTGAAGGCGCCGCTGCCGGTCTATTGCGACGTCTCGCTGCAGGCGTTCGACGAGGTGGTGCCGGCCGCGGGCTCGACCCACAGCGCGGTGCGCATCGCGCCGATGCGGATGGCGGAACTCACCGGCGCCGAATGGATCGATGTGTGTCAGGCGCCGGGGTGAGTGGCCTCGCCGTCATTCCGGGGCGATGCGAAAGCATCGAACCCGGAATCTCGAGATTCCGGGTCTGGTGCTTACGCACCATCCCGGAATGACGGGTGCCCCCTACTCGACCTTGCCGATCTTCTTCACCGCCGCGATCAGGCGCGCGGAATCTTCAGCGACGAATTTCGAAAATTCCGGCGCGTCCAGATAGGCCACCGGACTGCCCGCGTTCTCGAAGGTTTTCGCCACCTCCGGACTTTTTACCGCCTGCGCCATCGCCTCGCGCAGTCGGGTCATGACCGGCGCCGGCAAGGCGCTCTGCGCGAACAGCCCGGCCCAGATATAGAACTCGACATCCTTGTAACCGAGTTCCCGGAAGGTCGGCAGATCGGGAAAACTTGCGATCCGCTGCGCGCCCCAGTTCGCCAGCACGCGCATCTTGCCGTCGTCGACATGCTGCTTCAGCGTGCCCGGCGCCGACGCCATCGCCTGCACCGTGCCGCTCAGCAATCCCGTCAGTGCCGGGCCGGCGCCGCGGAACGGCACATGCAGCAGCTTGATGCCGGCGGAGGCCGCGAACATTTCCATCGCCACATGCAGCGTGCCGTAGGGACCCGACGAGCCGTAGGGAATTTCGCCGGGGCGTTTCCTGGCGTCGTCGACGAAATCCTGCAGCGTCTTCCACGGCGCCGAGGCCGGCACCGCAAGCAGCGTGGGATCGGCGAGCACGCGCGCGACGGGCGCGAATTGCGAGACTTCGTAGGCCACCGGCCGGTCGAACAGCCGGTCGGCCTCCGGCAGCACCGCCAGCGACGACAGCGTCATCAGCAAGGTGTAGCCGTCGGGCTCGGCGCGCGCCGCCGCCGCGTTGCCGACCGAACCGCCGCCGCCGCCGGCGCGGTTATCGACGATGACGGGCTTGCCGAGGATTTTTTCCAGCGCCAGCGCCACCGGCCGTGCGGCCAGGTCGGCCTGGCCGCCAGCCGGGAACGGCACGATCATGGTGATATTCCGCGCCGGCCACGCAGCTTGCGCGAAGGCGGCATTCGACAGCGCGGCTGGCGCCAGCGGCAATACGGCGGCGGCTTTCAGAAGTTCGCGACGGTTCATGGGTGGTTTCTCCCCGGAGATCTTGTTCTGGTTGTTGGGGTGCAGCGTAACCCGAAAGCGTAGGTGGGCAAAGCGGAGCGTGCCCACCCTGATACGACAAGAAAGAACAAGGTTGGCACGACGCGAAGAGGCGCCTTTGCCCACCCTACGAATTTTTTTTCTTCCCCATCCCCAGCCGCTTGGCCAGAAACTCCGCCAGCACTTCGACACGGGCGGGGCGCGGGCCGCCTGATGGCATCACCAGATGCACGGCACCTTCGGGCTGCTTCCAGTCTTTCAGGATCACCTCGACCTCGCCGGAGGCAATGGCGTCGCCGACGATGAAGTCCGGCAGGTCGGCGATGCCCAATCCCGCGAGCAGCGCCGGCATCACGGCTTCGCCGTTATTGACGCGCAACTGGCCCGCCGGGCGCACGCTGGCCTGTTCGCCCGACGCATTGGTGTAGTGCCAGATCCCGGGAGTCGAGAGATAGGCGTAGCCAAAACACTTGTGTTCGGTGAGATGCATCGGATGCGTCGGCCGTCCCCAGCGCTCGAGATAGGCCGGCGTCGCCACGGTGTAGCGCGGCATGGCGCACAGCCGGCGCGCGATCAGCGAGGAATCCGGCAGCCGCGCGATGCGCAGGCCGGCATCAAAGCCCTCGCCGATCAGATCGACGGTGGCATCGCTGAGATACAGATCGATCGAGACCTCGGGATATTGCTCGAGGAATTCCGGCAACAATGGCGCCACGTTTCGTACCCCGAAGGTCATGGGCACCGCGAGGCGCACCAGCCCGCGCGGCGTTGCCGACTGCGCCAGCGCCTCGTTCTCCGCCGCCTCGCCGTCCGCCAACAGCCGGGCGGCGCGCTCGGCCAGTTTTTGCCCGGCATCGGTCAAAGCGAGCCGTCGCGAGGTGCGGTTGAACAGCCGGGCGCCCAGCCGCCCCTCCAGCCGGGTGACCGCCTTGGATACCGTCGCCTTGGACAGCGCCAGTTCGGTCGCGGCCGCCGCAAACGACCGTAATTCCACGACTTTTGCGAAAATCGCGAGGCCTTCGAAGTCCGGCAGTTTTGCCATCGGCGCCATCCGATTGGACCAGGAATCGAAACAATATGTTTCGATAGTTTCTATTTATATCATATCGGCAGAGACATATCCATTGCGCCAACGGAAATCGAACGACGGATCTGTCACCGGCGATTTTCCAAAGTTCAAACTAAAGGGAATATCCCATGATCGAACTCAGGCCTTTTGCAAAGCTCGGCGGCGCCGATCACGGCTGGCTGAAAGCCAAGCACCACTTCTCGTTCGGCAGCCATTACGACCCCAGCAATATGGGCCATGGCAGCTTGCGGGTGTGGAACGACGACGAAATCGCACCGAACAGCGGCTTTCCCGCGCATCCCCATGCCAATATGGAGATCATCACCTACGTCCGCGAAGGCGCGATCACCCATCAGGACAGCCTCGGCAACGAGGGCCGCACCGAAGCGGGCGACGTGCAGGTGATGAGCGCCGGCAGCGGCGTGCGTCACTCCGAATACAATCTGGAACCGACCAGGACAAAGATCTTCCAGATCTGGATCGAGCCGACCACGCAGGGCGGTCAGCCGACCTGGGGCGCCAAGCCGTTTCCGAAGTCGGACCGGTCAGGAAAATTCGTCACCATCGCCAGCGGTTTTGCGGCCGACAACGATGCGCTGCCGATCCGGGCCGATGCGCGGGTGCTCGCCACCACGCTGAAGGCCGGCGAAAGCACGGAGTATGCGTCCGACAAGGCCCGCAACCTCTATCTGGTGCCGGCTGTCGGTAGCGTCGAAGTCAACGGCGTGTTCGTCAACGCCCGCGACGGCGTCGCGATCTCGGACGAAACGCGGCTGACGATCACCGCACTGGAAGATTCGGAGCTGGTGCTGGTCGACGCGGCGTAAGCACGATCTCCTGTTCGTCATGCCCGGCCTTGCGCCGGGCATCCACGACTTCCTTCAAGAACCAACAAGACGTGGATGGCCGGGTCACCTAGCGCGAAGACGCGCTTCGCGCTTTTGCCCGGCCATGACGACTGAATTTGTTTCGAATACCTCACATCAATAGACAAACTTACGGAGCCCACCATGACAAGAGTTCTGGTTCTCTATCATTCCACCTACGGCCACATCGAGACCATGGCCAACGCCATCGCCGAAGGCGCGCGCGAAGCCGGCGCCGCAGTCGACATCAAGCGGGTGCCGGAACTGGTGCCCGACGCCGTCGCCAAGGCCTCGCATTACAAGCTCGATCAGGTGGCCCCCGTGGCAAAGATCGAGGATCTCGTCGATTACGACGCCATCATCGTCGGCACCGGCACCCGCTTCGGCCGGATGGCGTCGCAGATGGCGAATTTCCTCGACCAGGCCGGCGGGTTGTGGGCAAAGGGCGCGCTGCACGGCAAGGTCGGCGGCGCCTTCACCTCGACCGCGACCCAGCATGGCGGCCAGGAAACCACGCTGTTCTCCGTGATCACCAACCTGCTGCATTTCGGCATGACCATCGTCGGCCTCAATTACGGTTTTGCCGGCCAGATGAAGCTCCACGAGGTCACCGGCGGATCGCCCTATGGCGCCACCACCATCACCGGCGGCGACGGCAGCCGCCAGCCGAGCGAAAACGAGCTGGCTGGCGCGCGCTATCAAGGACGCGTGATCGCGGAGACCGCGAAGAAGCTGCATGGGTGATGCGAGCGGGGCGGCATGCTCTCGGGGATGCCGCCCCGTCGAATTTCAGCGCGGCAGCCATGAGGCTGGGTTTATTTCACGGCGTTAACGATGCGTTAACCGTTCGGGAATTCTCGCTGATATCAGCGTCGAGTGCACATCTTCTCCGGACAAATTGCCCGAGCATTCCTTTACGTTAACAGCAGCAACACGCTCGCGGCAGAGCGCCCGACCTACCGGAATTGGCGCATTCGGGCTAAGACCTGTGCTGGACGCAGCGGGCGTCAAATTGCTGATTGATCAGTGCATTCCCATCATGAAACTCTGCCCTATCGACGATCGCAATTCCGGCAATGCCCTCGCCGTCCTGACGCGGGGCTTTCCGGAGAAGAGCGAATCGTTCTGGGCCGATGGCCTGCAGAAAATCCTGACCTCGCCGAGCCGGCGCGACGCCGAGCCGATTGGATTTCTGATGACGATTGCCGGCGAGGATGTCGGCATCGTGCTGACCATTCCGGGCGAACGATCGGGTCCCGGCGGCGCGCCAAACGTGTTCAACTTGGCGGCATGGTACGTCGATGAACCGCATCGCTGGCTGGCGCCGCGCATGCTGCAGAAGGTCGTGGCACAGGCGGCGGTGTTCACGGATCTGACGCCGAGCCTGGCCGCACAAGCGATCAACCCGCGCCTCGGATTCGAAATCCTCAACGAAGGGTTCCAGGTTTTCCCGCTGCCATGGACCGCGCTGCGCGCGCGCAAGCAGGCGCGCGTGATCTCGATCGACGAAGCAAAGCTGCCCAACGATATGCGCGCGACACTCGACCAGCACGCCAGGCTCGGCTGCGTCGTCGCCGTCCTGCAGGATGGCAGGGATTACCACCCGCTGATCTTTTCCAGAATGACCCGCAGGCACCTGCCCGGCGCGCGGGTGATCCTGACCGACAGCAAGAAACTGATCGTCGACAACCTCGCGGTGGTTTCGCGGTTCCTGCTGCGAAACGGCATGCTCTTCCTGCTGATGGACGCCAATCGCGCCGATGCGGCAGCCGGCGGCAGCATCTCGCGCTGGTCGGCGCCGACCTATGTCAAAGGTGCCGCCGATCGTAACCGGATCGACCACACTTACTCGGAATTGATCTTTCTCGGATAGGACATCCTTCCAGCCCCTGATCCAATGGAGCCTGACGTGAACAATGCTGTGATCCTGGAGAAGACCGACATCCTGCGTACCATCCGCGACTACCTGCGCGACCGGTTCCCGGCGCTTGCGGATGTCGATGCGACGACTCCCCTGCTGCAAAGCGGCGCGATCGACTCCCTCGGATTCCTGGAACTGATGACCTTCCTGAGCGACGAGTTCGGCATCGAGCTGGAAGACGAGGATTTCGACGCTTCCAACCTGGAAACCGCCGGCAAGCTGGCAGATTTTGTCGAGCGCAAACTGTGACCACGACGCCTTACCTCGTTCATCACCTGCTCGACCCGCGCGAAGGCGACGCGGACCGGATCGCGCTTGTTGATGGCGAGCGGTCGGTCAGTTACTCCGCCTTCTCGCAGCTGGTCGCGCGGTGCGCCGCAGCTCTGCGCGCGAACGGCTTGTCGCGCGGTGACCGCGTGGCCATCGTGCTGCCGAAATGTATCGAGGAATGCTGGGCCATCTTCGGCACCAGCCAGGCGTCGGGCGTGTTCGTGCCGGTCAACAGCGTCCTGCGCGCGCAGCAGATCCGGCACATCGTGGCCGAGTCCGGCGCGCGCATCGTGATCTGTTCGCGCGCGCTGTTCGAGACGGTATCGGCGGCCCTGACGGGGCTCGACCGACTGACGATTCTGTGCGCCGAGGAAATCGCTGACGGCAGCGCGGCGACTGCAGCCGATCCGGCCCGGAGCGATGAGGCGATCGGCGAGGATCTTGCCGCCATTCTCTACACGTCCGGCTCCACCGGCAAGCCGAAGGGCGTGATGCTGAGCCACCGCAATCTGCTGGCGGGCTCGCGGATCGTCATCAAATATCTCGAGATCACGGAGCGCGACCGGATCCTGTCGATCCTCCCGTTCAGCTTCGACTACGGCCTCAATCAATTGCTGACGGCCGTTCAGCAGCGCGCCATGACGGTGCTGTTCACATTCCAGCTCGGCGACGAGATCGTCCGCGCCATTCGCGATCACGCCATTACCGGGCTCGCGGGCGTCCCCACCATCTGGGCCATTCTGACCAAGACGTCGCCCTTGCTGCGCAAGACAAAACTTCCGACGCTGCGCTACATCACCAATTCAGGCGGCGCGGTGCCGTCCGAGACGGTACGGCGGCTGCGCGAGATGCTGCGCGACACCCGCATCTTCCTGATGTACGGCCTGACCGAAGCGTTTCGCTCCACCTTTCTGCCGCCCGAGGAAATCGACAAGCGGCCGACCTCGATCGGCAAGGCCATTCCCGAATGCGAGGTGTTCGCCGTCAAGCCCGACGGCCAGCGCGCCAGGCCCGGCGAGCCCGGCATTCTGGTTCATCGCGGGCCGACGGTCTCATTGGGATACTGGAACCGGCCCGAGGACACCGCCGCTGTGCTGCGTCCAAATCCATTCCGGCCCGCGGAGCTGGGCGGCGAGATCGTGTGTTATTCCGGCGATCTCGTGGTGGAAGACGAGGACGGCTTTTTCAGCTTTGTCGGCCGCGCCGATGCCATGATCAAGTCGTCGGGCTATCGCATCAGCCCGACCGAGGTCGAGGAGGTACTGATGGCGACCGGCGCGTTCCGGCAGGTCGCGGTGATCGGACTGCCCGATCCGCTGGCCGGACAGAAGGTTCACGCCGTCGCCGTGCCGCTGAATGGCGCCACCCCCGCGGTTCATGACATCCTGAAAACCGTCTCCGGTCAGTTGCCGGCCTTCATGGTGCCGCGCATGATCGAACTGGTCGATGCGCTGCCTACAACGCCGAACGGCAAGCTCGACTATCCGCTTCTGGCGCGGCAGCGGAGCTAGCATGCCGCCGCCTGAGCCGAAGTCATCCGCATTCGCCGAAGATCTCGCCACCAGCCATTTCGAAATCGCGGGCGCAGACCTCAAGATCGGCGGCATCCCGGTGCGCGAACTGGCGGCACGCTACGGCACGCCGCTGTTCATCTATGACGGCGGCGTCATGCGCCGCAGTTACCGGATGCTGGCCGAAGCGCTGTCGGGATTCGCCAGGATTCATTATTCGGTCAAGGCGAACCCGGCCGCGGCGATCATTCGCCTGTTTT
>CALROE020000034.1:0-11090 GCA_943369715.1 Bradyrhizobium ivorense | reverse complement strand
ATTGGCGAGATCGGACGGCGGCAGGGTCGAGAGCACCGCCAGCGCCACCTTGGCGCCGACGCCCTGCACCGTCTGCAGCAGGCGAAACCATTCGCGCTCGGTGTCGCTGCGAAAGCCGAACAGTTTTATTTGATCTTCGCGGACATAGGTTTCGATCGACAGCACCGCCGCCTCACCCGGCGACGGCAGCGCCTGCAACGTCCGCGCCGAGCAATGCACCTGGTAGCCGACGCCGCCGACGTCGAGGATCACGTAATCCTCGCCATAGGAATCGATCAGACCTTTCAGTTTACCGATCATGATGGGGACCCGAACGAGGCACGTTCTTCTCGCTCGTCATGCCCGGGCTTGTCCCGGGCATCCACGTCTTTTCCTGCCCGCTTCCAAGGCATGGATGGCCGGGACAAGCCCGGCCATGACGGTCGATATGGTTGCCGATCATGCGCCGACCACTTTCAGCCGCAGCGCGGCGCTGCCGCGGTGATGCGCGTGCGTAATGGCGATCGCCAGCGCATCGGCGGCATCGGCCGATTTCGGCTCGGCCCTGGGCAGCAGGATCTTCAGCATCATCAGGATCTGGTTCTTGTCGGCATGGCCGGCGCCGACCACGGTCTTCTTCACCTGGTTGGGGGCATATTCCGCCACCGATATCCCGAACATCGCCGGCGCCAGCATCGCGACCCCGCGCGCCTGCCCGAGCTTCAGGGTGGCGACGCCGTCCTTGTTGACAAAGGTCTGTTCGACCGCGGCTTCCAGCGGCTGGAAGTCGCCGAGCACGGCGGCCAGCCCCTCATGGATCGCCAGCAGCCGGCTCGCCAGCGGCAGGCTGTCCGGCGGCTCCACCGAGCCGCAGCCGATGAAGGTCAGCCGGTTGCCCTCGATCTCGATCACGCCCCAGCCGGTGCGGCGCAGGCCCGGATCGATGCCGAGGATACGGACGGGATGACGAATCGGGGGAGGTGTCATGGGGTAGTGATACCGCCGGAGCCGGATCGGCGAAACCTGTCCTGAGCGTCATACCCTGCGAAAGCGGCGATGCTCCCTTACCTCTCCCGCTTGCGGGGGAGGTCGACGCGCTCGCCAGAGCGCGGCGGGTGGGGGAATTCCATCAACGCGCGTGCCCGTTGAGAGACCCCCACCCCGGCCCTCCCCCGCAAGCGGGAGAGGGAGCCGAATCACCCGCCCATCTTGGCGACCAGCGCGTCGGAAACCTCGAAATTGGCGTAGACGTTCTGCACGTCGTCATGCTCGTTGAGCAGGTCGATCAGCTTCAGCAGTTTTTCGCCGGTCTCGTCGTCGACCGGCACGGTGTTCTGCGGTTTCCAGGTCAGCGCCGCCTTGCGGGCCTCGCCGAATTTCGCTTCCAGCGCCTTTGCCACCTCGCGAAAGGTTTCCTTGGAGGCGTAGATTTCGTGGCCGTTCTCGCTGGAGACGACGTCGTCGGCGCCGGCCTCGATCGCCGCTTCCAGCATGGCGTCGTCGGAGGCGACCTTGGCGTCGTATTCGATGATGCCGGTGTGGTCGAACATGAAGGCGACCGAGCCGGTTTCCCCGAGATTGCCGCCGGACTTGGTGAAGAAGGAGCGGATGTCGGAGGCGGCGCGGTTGCGGTTGTCGGTCAGCGCCTCGACGATCACGGCGACGCCGCCGGGACCGTAGCCCTCGTAGCGGATCTCGTCGTAATTCTCACCCTCGGAACCGGTCGCCTTCTTCACCGCGCGCTCGATCGAGTCCTTCGACATGTTCTCCTGGCGGGCGGAGATGATCGCGGCGCGCAGCCGCGCGTTCATGCCGGGGTCGGGCGCGCCCATCTTGGCGGCGACGGTGATTTCCCGCGCCAGCTTGCTGAACAGCTTGGATTTCTGGGCATCCTGCCGGCCCTTGCGATGCATGATGTTCTTGAACTGGGAATGTCCGGCCATGCGGTCTCTTTTCGGATTCGTCCGGGAGGAAATGGGAGGAAGGCGCGGCCTTATAGGCCGGTAATCCGCCGAAATCAAAGATTTACCGGGGTTTTCGGTATGCCAGTAGTGGTTGCTGCCTGCGGAACAGGCAATTGTTAACCATGATTTCACGCCCAAATGCGACAATTCCGATCACTCTTCGCCGTCCCATCATTTCCTCCCGAGAGACGCCCATGGCATTCGGTTTGTTTCGAAAACGGCTGCCGGAACCGGTTGCGCCTGCCGCCGCGACAGCATCTCCCGCCCCTCAAATCGCGGCCGATACCCCCCAGGCTCCCGAGAACGATTCGGCCAGGGAAATCCTCGAACTGCTCGAACTCGAACTCGGCGCGATGATCCGCCAGCTCGAGCGCGCGGCCAATTCGGTCGCCGGTGGCGCCGAGGCCACCGCGGCGACGCTTTCCACCATTCGACAGCGCACCGATGCCCTGACCGGGCGCACCAGCGCCGCGCAGTCCACCGCCAGCACCTTCTCGCTGGCCGCGGACAAGTTCACCCATTCGGCGCAAGGCATCGGATCGCAGGTGCGCGACGCCAGCAAGCTCGCCGACGAGGCCAGCGCCGCCGCCCGCGAAGCCAGCCTCAATGTCGACCGCCTGCGGGAGTCTTCGGCCGCGATCGGCAATGTCGTCAATCTGATCGCGCAAATCGCCAGACAAACCACGCTGCTGGCGCTCAACTCCACCATCGAGGCGGCCCGCGCCGGTTCCGCCGGACGCGGTTTTGCCGTCGTCGCCACCGAGGTCAAGGCGCTGGCGGTGCAGACCCAGAACGCGACAGAGGAAATTTCCAAGAAGATCGACGCGCTGCAGAAGGATGCCGCGGGTTCGGTCGACGCGGTGCACCGGATTTCGCAGGCGATCGAAGCGATCCGCCCGGTATTCGAGATCGTCAATGGCGCCGTGGCGGAGCAGACCGAAACCACCGGCGAGATATCCGATAACGCCGCCACCGCATCGAACTTCATCGTCTCGGTCAGCGAGAGCGCCGCCGAAATCGACACCGTGACCAAGCAGGCCGAGGCCCATGGCGAAAGCGTCGCCTGCGCCGGCAAGGCGGTCACCATGTTCGCGCAGAAACTGAAGTCGCGCTGCGCGGTGCTGCTGCGCCAGAACGAGCGCAAGGACCAGAAGGCCCAGCCGTTGCCGTGCAACCTGGCCATAGAAATCCAGACGCCGCGCGGCATGATCGCGGCGCCAGCCTATGAGATCTCCATCGATGGCATCCTGATCGGCGGACCGGACGCCGAGAAGCTGCCGCTGAATGAACCCTTCAACGCCACGCTGCAGGACGTCGGCGCGTGCCGGATCCGTCTCAGGGAACGTACCAAGGCCGGCGCCCAGGCGCGGTTCGAGGCGCCGGAGGCCGCGCTGAAGGAAAAGATCGAAGACAAGCTGTGGTCGATCCAGGACGAAAACACCGAATCCGTGACCCGCGCCATGGAAGCCGGCCGCGCGCTGACCCGGATTTTCGACGACGCCGTCAGGAGCCGCGCCATCTCCATGGACGACATGTTCGATGAGAACTACGTCGAAATCGCCGGCACCAATCCGGTGCAGTACCGCACCAGGGTGCTGGACTGGGCCGATCGCGCGCTGCCACCGTTCCAGGAGGCTTTCCTGATCAAGGACCCGCGCATGGCGTTCGCCGCGATGATCGACCGGAACGGTTACCTGCCGGTGCACAACAAGATTTACTCGCACCCGCAACGCCCGGGCGACGTCGCCTGGAACACCGCCAACAGCCGCAACCGCCGCATCTTCAACGATCCCGCAGGCCTTGCCGCCGGCCGCAACCAGCGCGCCTATCTGATCCAGAGCTACGCCCGCGACATGGGCAACGGCAACACCATCATGATGCGCGAGATCGACGTGCCGATCCGCGTCAATGGCCGCCACTGGGGCGGGTTCAGGACGGCGTACAAGCTGTAATTCAAGCGCTCAGCGCAGGCTGGGCGGCAATTCAAACCCCTTGTATTCCCGCTGCAGCATCGCCTTCAGCGCCGGCGTTTCCGGCCTGGCATCCTTGGCCGGCATCGGATCGCTGTCTGCCTTGATGAAATCCGGCGGCGTGCCCGGCAGCTTGTAGAGATTGAAGCCGATCCGGCGCACCGCGAAGTCGGCCTGCAGATGGCCGTCGGCCATCATCGCTCCGGCAGGCGCGAGGTAGAAGCCGTCCTCGCGATAGGGCCCGAGCACCGAAAACGTCAGCGATTCCCTGGCCACGCTGCTGCGCTGGCTGGAAAGCCTTGTCAGCTGGGTTTGCTTGCCATTGGAATCCACATAGACGCGGCGCAGCGGCAGCTCGGCGGAGTCCTGCGTTACCACACTGACCAGCACCAGCACGTGCTTGGCGAGCTTGCGATATTCCTCGGCGTCGGCCGGCCAGGTGAAATCCACCGACGCTCCCCTCGCCGCGCCCTGCGGCGCGGACTTCGCGGTTCGGACCGCGGATTTCTCCAGCCGCTCGGTCATGACGGCGGATGTCACCGGATTCTGCGCCACCGGCCGCTGGGTCAGCGTCTGCGCGTGAGCGGCCGTGGAAAGCAATGCCGTCAGCATCCAGATCAGGGCAACCCGCAAACCATCCTCCTTGAGCGCGAGATTGCGAAAGCCGGGCCTTTGTGCGTTCAGCCTGCGGTCCAAAATCCCGGCAGCGTCGGCTCCAGCCGGCCGCCGATCCGCACCGGCGCGACCTTGAGCGCGAGGCCGGTCGCATCGTCGGTCTCGACCGCGACGCCGCTAAGCGTGGCGACGCCCGTGGCCGGCTCGAACCGTCCCGACGGAATGCCGGTGGTGAAGCGGCGCAGCGGTTCTTCCTTCTGCATGCCGATGATCGAATCGTAATCGCCGGTCATGCCGGCATCGGTCATGTAGGCGGTGCCGCCGGTGAGGATCTGGTGGTCCGATGTCGGCACATGGGTGTGGGTGCCGACCACGAGGCTGGCGCGGCCGTCGCAGAAGAAGCCGATGCCCTGCTTTTCGCTCGACGCCTCGCAGTGGAAATCGACCACGATGGCATCGGCGGCCTCGCCGAGCGGACAGGCTTCGAGTTCGCGGTTGAGCACGGCGAACGGATCGTCGAACGGCGTCATGAAGACGCGGCCCAGCGCGTTGATGACCAGCGCGCGCTTGCCGTTCTTGGTATCCACCAGTGCGGCGCCGCGGCCCGGCGTGCCCTTCGGATAGTTCGCGGGGCGGATCAGGCGCGGCGCGCGCTCGATGAACACCAGCGCCTCGCGCTGATCCCAGGAATGGTTGCCGAGCGTGACCGCGTCGGCGCCGGCGTCGATGAACTCCTGGTAGATCGCTTCCGTGATGCCGAAGCCGCCGGCGGCGTTCTCGCCATTGACCACCACGAGATCGAGCGCCCAGTCGCGGACCATGCCCGGTAGATGTTCCGCGATAGCGGTGCGGCCGGACCGGCCGACCACGTCCCCGACGAAAAGTATGCGCAAGCTATGAACTCCGGAAATCGAATATCCCGGCTTCCGTTAGCACATAATCCAGCGGCACGTCGTGCGACAGTGCGGGTATCGCCTCGATTTCCTGCGCGGCGAAGGCGAGGCCGATGGCGGTGATGGCCTTCACCTTGCGCAGATGCGCCAGAGTGTAGTCGTAATAGCCGCCGCCATAGCCGATGCGATGGCCGAGCCGGTCGTACGCCGCCAGCGGCACCACCATGACGTCGGGAACGAGTTCGGCGGCCGCCGGCGACGGCTCGGGGATGCCGAGCGGCCCCAGCATCAGCCGGTCGTCGGGCGACCAGGCGCGAAACGCCAGCGACTTGCCGCGCGCGACGATCGCCGGCAGCGCCAGCTGCGCGCCCGCTTCGGCCAGCTTCCGCATCAGGGGAACCGGATCGATCTCGCCGCGGATCGGCGAATAACCGGAGACGATGATGCCGGGCGTGATCTCGATCGGCAGGCCGCGTTTGGCGACGGCCTTGGCCGCGGCGTCGCGCTTCTTGTCGCTCAATGCGTCGCGCTTCGCGAGAGCGGCGGTGCGCAGATCGGCCTTCGATCGCTCGGTCGGCAAAGCTGACATCCAGCGTTATGGACGCATCTTGAGGAAATAACCCGGCGGCAAAAAACAAGAAAAGTGCGAAGCCGTAATGGCCGTTGAAGCACTCGATCCCGGAGTTCCCTACGAAAGTAGGTGGGCACCATATGACCGGATCCACGGACCCGGCCAGGGACAGTTCCCGGAAGGATCGATAAGGCCCCGGGGATATATGGCTTCTGACGCGCGACACAGCTTCGCCCTGCCAATGTAGCTATGATGCGGCCAAACCGCCAGCGCTAACGGGGGCTTTGGTCAACCAATCGCGATGGCGGGTGGTGGGGTCCAACTCCAGCCTCACAGCGTCATTGCGAGCGCAGCGCGGCAATCCATTGCCTCACCAAGAAAGAAAGGTGGATTGCTTCGCTGCGCTCGCAATGACGGATGAGGCCGTCGTGACACCGCCCTACCCGATCAACACGCCGCCGCCGATGGTGCGGTTCAGCACGTGGGTGGTCTTCTCGATCCGGTCGGCGGCGGAGTTCAGTGCGTTGACCACCGCGACCTGCGTGGCTCTGGCGCGATCCGCCGACGTCACGCGGATATCGCGCAGCGCCTCGAGTTCCTCTTCGAGGTTGCGGATGCGCTGGCTGGCATCGAGCAATTCGTCACACACCGTCAGCGCCGCCATCACGGTCAGGCGTGCGTCGCCGATCTCGCCGAACTTGCCGCGCAGGCTCTGGATCCGCGTTTCCAGGCTTTCGGCGAGCTTCAAGAGCCGCGCCTCCTGGCCTTCCTCGCAGGCCATCCGGACCTGCCGGCCGTTGATGGTGACGTTGATGTGGTTCATCAGGTCTCTCCGGGATCGAGTACGGAGCGGATGGTGCCGATCGCCGCATCCAGCCTTTCGGCGATCTCGCGATTGGTGCGCTCCAGCCGGCGCGTTTTGACCAGCGATCCGTCGAGTTCGTCGGCGAGTCGCGAGCGGTCGGCGCCGAGCGCCTGGATCCGGGCCGCCAGTTCGTTCTCGTCGCGATCGGCTTCGCGCCGGCGCTCCACCGCGCTTTCCAGGGAATCAAGCGCCGACATCAGCCGCCGGGTCGCGGCGTCGATATCGGCGAAGATGGGCTCGGCGTTGCCGGGGCCGTTGGCGGGACGATCGCTCATGACTGACAGCGCGGACCTTCCGTGAAGCCGGCCGGAACGCAAAATCCGCGTTCCGGCAAGCGGTTAGGCGATGAAATTTACGTGGCAAGCGAGGCCAGCGCAACGCCGCTTGGAAGCTATGCACCGCTAAGCGGCTTTTCGCACCGGAAGCGCGCTTGCCTGCCTTGGACTCAGGGGACCGAGATGCTATCCAGCCCCTGACTTACCCTTGCCCTATGGCCAGTAACCGCGGCATCCGCACGCCGCGGATCGCTACCAAACATCTCATTTCAGGCGGATTTTCATCATGACGCAGGTCGATCATTCCCGTATGGCCAATGCGATCCGTGGCCTTGCCATGGACGCCGTCGAGAAGGCCAAATCCGGCCATCCCGGCCTGCCGATGGGCGCCGCCGACATCGCCACGGTGCTGTACACGCAGTTCCTGAAATTCGACGCCGCCGATCCGAAATGGCCGGACCGCGACCGTTTCGTGCTGTCGGCCGGACACGGCTCTATGCTGCTCTATGCGCTGCTTTATCTCACCGGCAACGCGGAGATGACGCTCGATCAGGTCAAGAACTTCCGTCAGCTGGGATCGCTGACGCCGGGGCACCCGGAATACTTCCACACCAAGGGCATCGAGACCACGACGGGACCGCTCGGCCAGGGCATCGCCACATCGGTCGGCATGGCGGCGGCCGAGAAGATGCTGGCCGCCGAGTTCGGCAAGAAGATCGTCAGCCATCACACCTATGTGCTGGCTTCCGACGGCGACCTGATGGAAGGCGTTTCGCAGGAAGCTATCGCCATGGCCGGACACTGGAAGCTCAACAGACTGATCGTGCTGTACGACGACAACGGCATTTCGATCGACGGCCCGACCTCGATCGCCGACTCCGTCGACCAAGTGAAGCGCTTCAAGTCCGCCGGCTGGGCCGCCGAGTCGATCGACGGCCACGATCCCAAGGCGATTGCGGCCGCCATCACCCGCGCCCAGAAGTCCGGCAAGCCGTCGCTGATCGCCTGCAAGACCACGATCGGCTACGGCGCGCCGACCCGGGCCGGCACCGCCAAGGCCCATGGCGAAGCACTCGGCGCCGAGGAACTGAAGGGCGCCAAGCAGAAACTCGGCATTGCGCTGGAACCGTTTTCGGTGCCGGACGACGTGCTGAAGGCCTGGCGCGCGGCAGGCAGCCGCGGCGCAGCGGCGCGCAAGGAATGGCAGACGCAGTTCGCCGAGCTCGGCAACCGCAAGCGCGCCGAATTCGAACGCCGCCTGCGGCATGAACGGCCGGCCTCGTTGGCGAAAGCGCTGAAGGCGCACAAGAAGGCCTTGCTGGAGACGCCGCAGAATATCGCCACCCGGAAATCGTCGGAGCTCGCGATCGAGGCGATCGTGCCGGCGCTGCCGGAATTTCTGGCGGGCTCCGCCGATCTCACCGGCTCCAACAACAACAAGGCGAAATCCGCGGTCGCCTTCTCGGCCAAGACGCCGAAGGGGCGTTTCATCCATTACGGCATCCGTGAGCACGGCATGGCGGCGGCCATGAATGGCATCTTCCTGCATGGCGGCTTCGCGCCGAACGGCGCCACCTTCATGGTGTTCACCGATTATGCCCGGCCAGCGATGCGGCTGGCGGCGCTGATGGGCGCCGGCGTGGTCTATGTGATGACCCATGATTCGATCGGGCTCGGCGAAGACGGCCCGACCCACCAGCCGGTCGAACATCTCGCCGCGTTGCGAGCGATTCCGAACATGCGCGTGTTCCGTCCCTGCGACGCCATCGAGGTGGCGGAGTGCTGGGAACTGGCACTGAACCGGACCGAGGGTCCGACGGTGTTGGCGCTGACTCGCCAGAACCTGCCGCAATTGCGCACCAACGCGCCCGCCGAGAATCCGTGCGGCCATGGTGCCTACGAACTGGTCGCCGCGCAGGGCGACGCAAAAGTGTCGCTGTTCGCCTCCGGCTCCGAAGTCGAGATTGCGGTCGCGGCGCAGAAGCAGCTGGCCGAGCGCGGCATCGCGTCGCGGGTGGTCTCGGTGCCCTCGCTCGAATTGCTGCTGGCTCAACCGGCGGATCGCCAAAAGGCCGTGATCGGCAACGCGCCGGTCAAGATCGCGATCGAGGCCGCGGTGCGGTGGGGCTGGGATGCGGTGATCGGGTCGGACGGCATATTTGTGGGCATGCACGGTTTCGGCGCCAGCGCCCCCGCCAAGGAGCTCTACAAGCACTTCGGCATTACCGCCGAGGCTGCGGTTAACGCGGCCCTGAAGCGCTTGGGCTGACGGTTGAGATTGCCCCAAAAAGGGTCTACCTAACGGTCATCTAATCCGCTCCCGCCCGGCCGAACCGGGCGTCCGCCGTAAAACCCTCGTGGATGGCTCGATGCCCTCCGCGGGGCTGACAGAGGTCATTGAAGGAGAGACAGCAAATGGCAATCCGGGTCGCGATCAACGGGTTTGGCCGCATCGGCCGCAACGTACTGCGCGCCATCGCCGAGTCCGGCCGCAAGGATATCGAGGTGGTCGGCATCAACGATCTCGGCCCGGTCGAGACCAACGCCCATTTGCTGCGCTTCGATTCGGTCCATGGCCGCTTCCCCGGCATCGTCACCGTTGACGGCGACACCATCAGCGTCGGCAACGGCAAGATCAGGGTTTCCGCCGAGCGCGATCCGTCGAAACTGCCCTGGAAGGAACTCGGCGTCGACATCGCGCTGGAATGCACCGGCATCTTCAGTGCCAAGGCCAAGGCCTCCGCGCATCTGACCGCGGGCGCCAAGCGCGTGCTGGTTTCGGCGCCGTCGGACGGCGCGGACGCCACCATCGTGTTCGGCGTCAACCACGACAAGCTGTCAAAAGATCATCTGGTGGTCTCCAACGGTTCGTGCACCACCAACTGCCTCGCGCCGGTCGCCAAGGTGCTGAACGACACCGTCGGCATCGAAACCGGCTTCATGACCACGATCCACGCCTATACCGGCGACCAGCCGACACTCGACACCATGCACAGCGACCTCTATCGCGGCCGGGCCGCGGCGATGTCGATGATCCCGACCTCCACCGGAGCTGCCAAGGCGATCGGCCTGGTGCTGCCGGAACTGGTGGGCAAGCTCGACGGCGTCGCGATCCGCGTGCCGACACCGAACGTCTCGGTGGTCGATCTCAAGATCGTGGCGCAGCGCAAGACCGACGTGAAGGAAATCAACGAGGCGATGAAGCGCGCCAGCGAGCAGCAGCTCAAGGGCATCCTCGGCTACACCACCGCACCGAACGTCTCGATCGACTTCAACCACGACCCGCATTCCGCCACCTTCCACATGGACCAGACCAAGGTGCAGAACGGCACGCTGGTGCGGGTGATGGCGTGGTACGACAACGAATGGGGTTTCTCCAACCGCATGTCGGATACCGCCGTGGCGATGGGGAAGCTGCTGTAACTAATTGATCGTCATGCCCGGCCTTGTGCCGGGCATCCACGTCTTCCTTTGCCGGATCAAGACGTGGATGGCCGGGACAGGCCCGGCCATGACGGAGGAAAACTTCGCATGAACAGATTCCGCACCCTCGATGACGTCGACGTGAAGGGCAAACGCGTGCTGCTGCGCGTCGATCTCAACGTCCCCATGGAAAATGGCCAGGTCACCGACGCCACGAGGCTGGAGCGCATCGCGCCCACCATCAGCGAAATCTCCGGCAAGGGCGGCAAGGTCATCCTGCTCGCCCATTTCGGCCGTCCCAAGGGACGCGACCCCAAGGAATCGCTGAAGCCGGTTGCCGCGGCGCTGGCGCTGGTGATCAAGAAGCCGGTGGCGTTCGCGGACGACTGTATCGGCGAGGCTGCCGCCAAGGCGGTCGGCGCGATGAAGGATGGCGACATCCTTTGCCTGGAAAACACCCGCTTCCACAAAGAGGAAGAGAAGAACGATCCCGCCTTCGTGGCCGAGCTGGCAAAGCTCGGCGACATCTGGGTCA
>CALROE020000033.1:0-11132 GCA_943369715.1 Bradyrhizobium ivorense | reverse complement strand
CCAGCAGTCCCGTCCACATCGGCGCTTCGCCCCGGTAGTGGATCGGTTCGATCTTGAGACCATACTGCTTGTTGAGTTCGTTGATCGTCATGTGCGGGGCCGAGCCCGCGCTGTAGGTACCGAAGTTCACTTGGGGCTTTTTGCGCGCGAAAGCGACGAAATCGTCCAGCGACTTGACGCCGGACTCCAGGCTCGCGATCAGCAGCAGGCCGGCGCCGGGGATGATGCTGACCAGCGTCAGGTCCTTGTCCATGTCGTAGCCGGGGTTCTTCATCATCACCCGGTTCATCACATAGGTGGTCGAGATCGAGCACAGGATGGTGTGGCCATCCGGCGCCGCGCGCGCGACTTCCGCCGCACCGATGGAGCCGGAAGCGCCCGCCTTGTTTTCGATGATGACGTTCTGCCCCACCTGTCTGGCGATGAAATCGCCGAAGGCGCGCGCGAGCAGGTCGGTTTGCCCGCCGGCCGGATAGCTGCAGACCATGCGGATTTGCCGCGACGGCCACGCGCCTTGCGCCGAGGCCCCGCGCGTCAGGAAAGGCATCGCGGCTGCTGCGGTACCGCCGGCGATGAAGTGACGCCGATTGAATTTCGGTGACATGATTCCTCCCTGAACTTTCGGCGAGGGTATCGCATCGCAAGGCTTCTGCAATGCGCAAAAAACGGGACAGATTGGCGCATTCAATCAAGTGGGGCTGTCCTCGCATGCCCGGCAGGCCCGCTTACTCGATTTTCCGCGTTTTTGGGGGCGCGACGACGCCGGCGCCCAGGTCACTTCGCGCCGGCCTTTTCCAGGATGGCGACCATCTCCCGATAGCCGCGGCTTCTCGCGAGCTTGAGCGGCGTCGCGCCGCTGCCGTCGGGAATATTGACGTTGGCGCCGGCGTCGACCAACGCGCGCAAGGTCTCGGTGTGGTTCCTTCCGCCATCGCCGAGCACGATGGATTCGATCAGCGCGGTCCATTGCAGATTGTTGACGTGATCGAGCGGCGCCTTGGCGGCGATCAGCGTTCGCACGACTTCGGCGTGACCGAGATGGGCTGCCGCGATGAGGGCCGTCCCGTCGTAACGGCTGGTGACGGCCTTCGGATTGCCGCCGCCTTCGAGCGCGATCCTGAGCATCGGCACGTCGTTGGCGACCGCCGCAATGGTGATGATGTCGTAGCGGTCGATTTCAAGCTTGTTCGGATCGGCGCCCAGCCGGACCAGGGCCCGGGCGGCATCGTGCTGCTTCCGGTAGACCGCGACATGCAGCGGCGTGCGACGGCGATCGTCGATTGCTTCCTTGTTTTCGGCCGAGGCGATCCGCTTTTCGATGTCGGCGACGTCGCCGCGGGCGGCGGCGGCATGCAGGCCGCCATAGGCACGCAATTCGGCCTCGGTCGGGGCGATCTGGGCGGATGCGGGCAAGGCAGCCAGCAGTGTGAGGAAAACGGCGGCTAGGGCATACATGCGGGATAAAACTCCGGTCCGCTGATCCTGGAAATATAGCAACGACGGTGCAATTCACAAATCCGTACGCTGGGCCCTCGGCGGTTGTCGATGCGGCGGCGCCGTGCTTCCTTGCTCCAGGGGAACGGTTCGAGACCGCCGGCGTTCTTCGAGACGATGGCGGCCCGATGGTCGATATCGAGGGAGATTCTGATGCGCATTTCCGCTTTGGCGATTTTGACGGCCGCGACGTTTTTGACCGCGACGCCGACTGTGGCCCAGACCTATGATCCGAAATATCCGGTCTGCCTGCAAATCTACCAGGGGTTTACCGACTATTACTTCGAATGCGCCTACACCTCGCTGCCGCAATGCCAGATGTCGGCATCGGGCCGCGCCGCGCAATGCGTCAACAATCCCTACTACACCGGGACCCGAAAGCCGCCGCGCCAACGCGACCAGCGGCAGCGCCGCGAGTATTGAGCTAAACTCTCTGCTTGTCGTCCCTGCGAACGCAGGGACCCATAACCACCGGCGGAGGAATAGTAGCGGTTCGTATCAACAGCGTTTTTCAACTGCACCTGCACGGCGTATGGGTCCCTGCGTTCGCAGGGACGACAGAGCGTGTCGCCGCGCTGTCGCACCGCGCTGTTATCACTGATCTCGAATCAGGCAATTGATTCGGCAGGATCCATCGGCAGCTCGAACTGTCATCGCGCTGTCATGGAAGCCTGCTAGCTCCTCGCGCATGGGAAGTGACGTGATGAGTGAAGAGTGTCCCGAGCGGCGCTTTCGCACTTTGTTTATCTCCGACGTCCACCTCGGAGCGCGCGGCTCGCAAGCCGACCAATTGCTGGATTTCCTGCGCTGCCACGATGCCGACACCATCTATCTGGTCGGCGATATCGTCGACGGCTGGGCGCTGCAGTCCGGCTGGTACTGGCCGCAATCGCATAACGACTTCGTGCAGAAAATGCTGCGCAAGGCGCGCAAGGGCGCCAGGGTCGTTTACGTGCCGGGCAATCACGACGAGTTTCTGCGCAACTATTACGGCACCCATTTCGGCGGCATCGACGTCGTCGAGGACGCCATTCACGAGGGCGTCGACGGCAAGCGCTACCTGGTGATCCACGGCGACATCTTCGATCTCGTGGTGCAGAACGCGCGCTGGCTCGCCCATCTCGGCGACAAGGCCTATGATTTCGCGATCCGGCTGAACCGCCTGGTCAACTTCTTCCGGCGCGCGTTCGGCGTGCCCTATTGGTCGCTGTCGCAGTGGGCCAAGCTCAAGGTCAAGAACGCCGTGAACTACATCGGCGCGTTCGAACAGACGCTCGCCGCCGAAGCGCGCCGTCACGGCGCCGACGGCGTGATCTGCGGCCACATCCACTACGCCACCATCCGCGACGAGCACGGCATCCGCTACATGAACTGCGGCGACTGGGTGGAAAGCTGCACCGCGCTGGTCGAGCACGAGGACGGCCGCTTCGAGATCATCAGCTGGACCGACCCGCTGCGGCGGACGGCGCCGGTGGCCGCCATCGCGGCGCGGGCCGCCTGATGCGCATCCTGGTCGCGACCGACGCCTGGCATCCCCAGGTCAACGGCGTGGTGCGGACGCTGACCATGATGGCGGAGGCGGCAAGGCCGCTCGGTGTCGATGTCGGTTTCGTCACGCCGCAATCGTTCCGCACCGTTGCGCTGCCGAGCTATCCGGACCTGCGGCTGGCGCTGCCTTCGCCGCGTAAACTGGCCCGGCTGATCGCCGCGGCCCGTCCCGACAGCATTCACATCGCCACCGAAGGACCGATTGGATGGCTGGCGCGGCGCTATTGCCGCCAACATGGAATGCCGTTCACCACCAGCTTCCACACCCGCTTTCCGGAATACATCTCCGCGCGCTTGCCCGTCCCGGAGTCGTGGATCTGGGCGGGATTGCGCTGGTTTCACAATGCCGGCCAGGCGGTGATGGCGGCGACGCCGGCGCTGGCAAGCGAGTTGCGCATCCGCGGCTTTCGCAACGTCGTGCTGTGGCCGCGTGGCGTGGACACCGGCGTTTTTCATCCACGCCGCGTTGATCTCGGCCTGCCGCGCCCGGTCTTTCTCTGCGTCGGCCGCATCGCGGTGGAGAAGAACCTCGAGGCGTTTCTCGATCTCGATCTGCCCGGCACCAAACTGATCGTCGGCGACGGACCGGCGCGCGCGGCGCTGATGCGAAAATATCCGCAAGCGGTGTTTCTCGGGGCAAGCCAGGGCGAACAACTGGCGGAGGCCTATGCGGCCGCCGACGTCTTCGTGTTTCCGAGCCGGACCGACACGTTTGGGCTGGTGCTGCTCGAAGCGCTTGCCAGCGGCCTGCCGGTCGCGGCGTTTCCAGTGACCGGTCCGCGCGACGTGATCGGTACGGCACCGGTCGGCTCACTACACGACGATTTGCAGGTCGCTTGCCTTGCCGCGCTGAGCATTTCGCCGCAGGCCTGCCTCGCCTTTGCCGCAAAGCACAGCTGGGAGGCTTCAGCCCGCGCCTTTGTCGACAATGTCAGCAATATCCGCATCGATCCGCAAGGCGATCCGGTTCCATTCGAGATGGACCAGCCGCGTTTCGTCAGCTGATCCTGATCGAAGCAGCTTGCCCGTCTGCCGGCGCAGGCGTAACTTTGCCGGATGACCATCGCCATCCTGCCTGTGACTTCCGCCGACATCGATGCCGCCGCGCGCGTCATTGCGCCATATGCGGTGCGAACCCCGCTGTTGTCGCCGTCCGTTCTCAATGAGCGGATGGGGACCCGGATCTTCATCAAGCCGGAAATGCTGCAGCGGACCGGATCGTTCAAGTTTCGCGGCGCCTTCAACAAGCTGTCATCGATCCCGCCGGATGCGCGCGGCGGCGGCGTGGTGGCGTTCTCGTCCGGCAACCACGCCCAGGGCGTTGCGCATGCGGCGCAGTTGCTCGGCATGCAGGCGACCATCGTGATGCCGGCCGATGCGCCGCTCTCCAAGCGCGAGCGCACCAGGGCTTATGGCGCCGAGGTCGTATTGTACGACCGTGACCGCGAGGATCGCGAAGCGATCTCCCGCGAGATTGCCGACAAGCGCGGCGCCACGCTGGTTCGGCCCTATGACGATCCCTATGTGATCGCGGGGCAGGGCACCGTGGGCCGCGAGATCGCAGAGGATATGGCCGCCCTCGGCCTGACACCCGATATCGTGGTGGCGCCCGCCTCGGGCGGCGGCCTGATCGCCGGCGTCGCCACCGCGATCAAGGCGCGCTATCCGCAGGCCATGGTGATGTCGGGCGAGCCGGAAGAGTTCGACGACCATGCGCGCTCGCTGCGCGCGGGCAAACGCGAGGCGCACGGCGCCAAGGGCCGCACCATCTGCGATGCGCTGATGGCCGCGATCCCCGGCGAGATCACCTTCTCCATCAACAGCCAGCTGCTCGCGCAGGGCATCACCGCCAGCGATGCGGAAGTCGGTACCGCGGTCGGATTTGCCTTCCGCGAATTGAAGCTGGTGGTCGAGCCCGGCGGCGCCGTCGGCCTCGCGGCGCTGCTGGCCGGCCGCATCGACGTCAAGGGCAGGAACGTCGTCATCGTGCTGTCGGGCGGCAATGTCGATGCGGATCTGTTCGCGCGATTGATCGCCTGAGCCGGCAGCTCAAACGCGAGTGCTCACGAGAAGAACGCGATCTTCTCGGCCTGGCTCATGCGCCGGATCGGCGCCAGCGGATCGGTCCCTGCCGCCTGGGGCCGGTTCAGAATTCCCCTTGAGATCAGCGAGGAGCCGAGCGAAGGCTCTTCGCCAGCTTGAAGCGAGGGTTGCGGCGACGGTTCGGCGGCCGGCGGCTCTGCCACGGCCGCCATCGGCTCCGGCGCGACGCTGACGGGATCGGCAGGCGCGAGTTCCGCGACGGCGGCTTCGGCCGACTCCATTTCGGCGACATCATCGAAATCTGTGGGATCATCCGCAGCCATTTCGAGCGCGATCATGTCGAGGATCGCCTCGTCATTGGCTTCGTTTTGGGCTTCGTCGGCTTCGCCGGTCAGGCCCACCGGCCCGGCCGCTTCATCCACGGTCTCCGCCATGGCATCCGTGATCTCGGCCGCTACGTCGTCGCTCTCCGCCATCGCGTCCGCGGTCTCGAGCGTCACGTCGGCGCTCTCCGCCAGCACCTCCGCGGCTTCCGCCGTCGCGATGGCTTGTTCGGCCAGCACCGACGAGGCTCTCCCCGTGGCTTCGGAGTCGTCGGCGGGGGCCGAGGCCGCGGTCTCCAGCGGCTCCACCAGAGCGGCGAGCATTTCATCCGACGGGGCCGGCGGGGCCGCGGCTGACGGGCTGTCTTCCGCCTCGGCTTGCGGCGATGCCGGGGCGGCGGCCTCGTGGCCGCCGAGTTCGGCGAGCCGTCGCTCGATGACGTCGAACGCAACAAGGGGATTGATCGATGCGATCTCACCGCAGGACTCATCGATCGCACCCAGCTGGGAATCGATCAGATCGCAGATCCGGCTGTCGGCGCCGATTTCGCGCCAGCGCCAGGCGATTTCCCGGATGATCCGGCTGCCCTTGCGAACCGGCCCGAGCTTTTCCTCCAGCGCGAGGCCCTCGAGCGCGGCGACCCGGGCCTCATCGACTGCGCTGCGGATCGCGGCCAGTGCCTCCTTCAGCCCGTCGTCGGGGGCCGGCGGGGGCTGCCGCTGGGCGGCCAGGTTTTCCTCGAGCCGCGCCACCGCCTCCAGCACCATGCTGGTGTCGGCATTGCGGTTGCGCTTGGCGTATTCGCCGAGAAACCAGCGGCCCCGCGAGGTCTCCATGAACGCCTTGCTGATCGCGTCATAGTCTTCCTCGCTCGGCTGGGCAGCGCGAGCGGAGATCGGAGACAGCGCAAATGCTTCGTCGGCCATGCAAGACTCACCGCGCAAATGTCAGCGCGTTGCGTTAACGATCATCACGATATCGAACGAATCGCAATTGAATTGATGCCGAGCGAATCACAAATCCCCACCGCATCTCAAGCGGCCTCCAGGCGATTCGCCACGCGGCTGGCGCTGTTTTACGGCACCCTGTTCGGCCTCGTCGGCACCCATCTGCCGTTCTTCCCGGTATGGCTGAAGGCGGTCGGGATCGACGCGTCGTGGATCGGTATTATTACGGCCGTCCCCTCGGTGACGCGCTTCACGGTGCTGCCGTTCATCACCGGCCTTGCCGAGCGGCGTCGGGCGCTGCGCGGCACCCTGATCGTGGCGGCGTTTGCGACCGCGCTCGGGCTGGCGCTGGTCGGAACCCAGCATTTGCCGCTCGCGGTGTTCCTGATCTACGTCGTCACGTCAGGCCTGTGGACGTCGATGACGCCGCTGACCGATGCCTATGCGCTGCGCGGCGTGGCGCGCTATGGGCTCAACTACGGGCCGTTGCGGCTGTGGGGTTCGGCGGCTTTCGTGGCCGGCGCACTGGCCTGCGGGCTATTGGTCGACCTGATCGCCGCCGAGCAGCTGATCTGGGTGATCGCGTCGGTGGCGGCGCTCGGCGCGCTCGTCAGCCTCGGGCTGCAGCCGCTCGACAGTCCGAGAACCGCGGCAACGCCCAAGCAAAGCACCACCGCGCTGCTGCGCGATCCCGGCTTTCTCGCCATCATCGCCACCTCGGCGCTGATCCAGGGCAGCCATGCCGCCTATTACGTATTCGCGTCGATCGCCTGGCAGCAGTCGGGCCTGGGCGGGCTGACCATTGCCGGGCTCTGGTCGCTGGGGGTGCTCGCCGAGATCGTGGTGTTCGCGCTGTCGCCGCGGTTCAGGCTGCATCCTTCGCTGCTGGTGGTGATCGCGGCGCTGTGTGCTGTCGCGCGCTGGTCGATCACCGCGCAGGATCCGCCGATCGCGGTGCTCGCCGTCGTGCAGCTGGCGCATGGGCTGACTTTCGGACTGACCATGGTCGGCACCATGGGGCTGATGGTGCGGCATGTGCCGATTCAGATGATGGCGCGGGGGCAGGGGTATCTCGCGGCCTGCACCGGCATCGTTACCTCGATCGCGTCGATCTCGTCCGGCATGATCTTCGCCCGCTACGGGCAGGGCGTCTATTACCTGATGGCGGCGATGGCGCTGTCAGGCAGCCTCATCATGTGGCTGGCAAGGCACAAGCTTACTGATCATCCCCACAGCGCGGCCTCCGGCGGATAGACCAGGCTGCCGTCATAGCGCAGCCCGCCGTCGCGGTCGCGCGCCAGCAGCAGCGGGCCATCGAGGTCGACGAAGCGGGCCTGTCGCGCCAGCAGCATCGCCGGCGCCATCGCCAGCGAGGTCGCGACCATGCAGCCGATCATGATGTCGAATCCGAGCGCCTGCGCCGCGTCGGCCATGACAAGCGCCTCGGTCAGCCCGCCGGCCTTGTCGAGTTTGATGTTCACGGCGTCGTAGCGGTCACGAAGTCCATCGAGCGATTTTCGGTCATGGATGCTTTCGTCGGCGCAGACGGCGACCGGTCTGCGGCCGATCCGCGCCAGCGCCTCATCCTGGCCGGCCGGCAGCGGCTGCTCCACCAGCGTGACGCCCACCTCGGCGCATTCGGCGAGATTTTGCTCGAGATTGTGCGGCGTCCAGGCCTCGTTGGCATCGACGATGAGCTCGGATTCGGGCGCGGCCTTCCGCACCGCCGCGATTCGCAATCCATCGCCGTCACCGCCGAGCTTGATCTTGAGCAATGGCCGGTGCGCCGCCCTGGCGGTCGCCGCCGCCATCGCCGCTGATGTCCCCAGCGAAATGGTGTAGGCGGTGGTGCAGGCGGCAGGCGCGGGCCGTCCGAGCAGGCTCCAGACCCGCCGGCCGCTGGTCTTGGCCTCGAGGTCCAATAGCGCGCAATCCAGCGCGTTACGGGCGGCGCCGGCCGGCATGGCGGCCTGCAAGGCCTGCCTGTCGAGACCGCGCGACAGCGGCCCCTGCATCGCCTGCAGGGCAGCCAGCGTCGCTTCCGGGGTCTCGCCATAGCGCGGATAAGGCACGCATTCGCCGCGCCCGGTATGGCCGCCATGGCTGATCTCGGCCACGACCGTCACCGCCTCGGTCTTGGCGCCCCGGCTGATGGCGAAGGAACCCGCGATCGGCCAGCGTTCGATTCGGGCGGCAAGAACAGGAGATTTGCTGGAAGTCATTTTAAAATCTGGCAATTTCTGAACCACCGGCTTGCCCGGCGCAACCAACTATGGCTGTTAACGGACATGTTCTACAAGGTGGCGGCGGGTGGATGTTTCGCTCCATGATGGGCGCTGATTTGGCTGAGGTGTTGGCATCGTGAGCGGCGACCCGACATTGGAGCGGATTGCACAGGGCAATGGCCTGGCGCTGTGCGCCGCGGGTTCGTGGACAGCCCGCTTTGCGCCGGATCTCGAGCGGATCGTCGCCGACGCCGAAAAGCTGGCCGGCAGCCGGCCCAATATCTTCATCGATGTCTCGCAGGTCTCCAGGCTCGACACCTTCGGCGCCTGGCTGATCGAGCGGCTTCGCCGCAGCCTGACCCAGGGCGGGGTGGAGGCGAAGATCGCAGGGCTTTCGGCCAATTATTCCAGCCTGGTCGACGAAGTGCGGCGCGTGAAGGCGACCCCCGCGCTCGACGCCAGTCCGGTGTCGCTCACGGGAATGCTGGACCAGATCGGCCGCAGCGTGGCCGGCGTCGGCGACACCCTGGTCGGCCTGATCGACATGCTGGGCGCGGTGCTGGCCGCCGGCGGCAGGGTGATGATCCGCCCGCGCGGCTTTCGGTTGACCTCGACGGTGCACCACCTCGAACAGGTCTGCTGGCGCGCGGTGCCGATCGTCGTGCTGATCACCTTCCTGATCGGCTGCATCATCGCGCAGCAGGGTATCTTTCATTTCCGCCAGTTCGGCGCCGACATCTTCGTGGTCGACATGCTCGGCGTGCTGGTGCTGCGCGAGATCGGTGTGCTGCTGGTGGCGATCATGGTGGCGGGCCGCTCCGGCAGCGCCTACACCGCCGAACTCGGCTCGATGAAAATGCGCGAGGAGATCGACGCGCTGCGCACCATGGGATTCGATCCGATCGAGGTGCTGATCCTGCCGCGCATGCTGGCGCTGGTGCTGGCGCTGCCGATCCTCGCCTTTCTCGGCGCGATGGCCGCGCTCTATGGCGGCGGGCTGGTGGCGTGGCTCTATGGCGGGGTCGAGCCGGAAGCCTTCCTGCTGCGCTTGCGTGACGCCATTTCGATCAACCATTTCACCGTAGGCCTGATCAAGGCACCGGTGATGGCGGCTGTGATCGGCATTGTCGCCTGCGTCGAGGGGCTTGCGGTGCAGGGCAGCGCCGAATCGCTCGGGCAGCACACGACGTCGTCGGTGGTGAAGGGAATCTTCTTCGTCATCGTGATGGATGGCGTGTTCGCGATCTTCTTCGCATCGATCGGAATGTGACGATGGCGCCGCAACCCCAACCGCAACCACGAGACAACATCATCCGGGTCCGCGACATCACCGTGCAGTTCGGCAAGAACCGCATCCTCGACGGACTCAACCTCGATGTGAAGCGCGGCGAGATTTTGGGTTTTGTCGGCCCCTCGGGGGCCGGCAAGTCGGTGCTGACGCGCACCATCATCGGCCTCGTCCCCAAACTCGCCGGCAACATCGAGGTGTTCGGGATCGACCTCGACGGCGCCGACGCCAAGGCGCGGCGCGGCGTCGAGCGGCGCTGGGGAGTGTTGTTCCAGCAGGGCGCGCTGTTCTCCTCGCTGACGGTGCGGCAGAACATCCAGTTTCCGATCCGCGAATATCTCAAGCTGTCGCAGCGGCTGATGGATGAGATCACCGCCGCCAAGCTCGTCATGGTGGGCCTGAAGCCCGAGGTCGCCGACCGCTTTCCCTCGGAACTGTCAGGCGGCATGATCAAGCGCGTGGCGCTGGCCCGTGCGCTGGCGCTCGATCCGGAACTGGTGTTCCTGGACGAGCCCACCTCGGGCCTCGATCCGATCGGCGCCGGCGACTTCGACGAGCTGGTCCGCACCCTGCAGCGTACTTTGGGCCTGACCGTTTTCATGGTAACCCACGATCTGGACAGCCTTTATACGGCTTGCGACCGGATCGCGGTGTTAGGGAACGGTAAGATCATTGCGGCAGGATCGGTCGCCGACATGCAGGCCTCGCAACATCCCTGGTTGAGGCAATATTTCCACGGCAAGCGCGCCCGCGCCGTGATGGGCTAGTACCGGAGTTGATTGATGGAAACGCGGGCGAATTACGTCCTGATCGGAGCCTTCACGCTGGCAGTGATTGCCGCGGCGTTCGGCTTCGTGCTGTGGTTCCAGAGCCTCCACACCACCAAGGCACGCAGCCCGATCCGGATCGTATTCGAGGGTCCGGCGTCCGGCCTGCGCAACGGCGGCAGCGTCAATTTCAACGGTATCCGGATAGGCGAGGTCATCTCGGTAAAGCTGGATAACCCGCGTCGAGTCGTCGCACTCGCCATGGTCGAGAACAAGGCGCCGATCCGCAAGGACACCCTGGTCGGCCTCGAATTCCAGGGCCTGACCGGCGTTGCCGCGATCTCGCTGAAGGGCGGCGAGGAGGCAGCACCTCCGGTTCCGCTCGACGAGGACGGCATTCCGGTCCTGAGCGCCGATCCGAACGCGCTGCAGGACGTCACCGAGGCGATCCGCGCCACCCTGCAGAACGTCAACCGGATCGTCGCCGACAACCAGG
>CALROE020000032.1:0-11151 GCA_943369715.1 Bradyrhizobium ivorense | reverse complement strand
TTCGCCGCAAGGTCAGCCCGCCTGACGTCACCAGTGCAATGATGAGAAAACACAGCGATCCCAGGAAATATGTCCCAGCCGCGTCAAACCCGAATACGAATGGCTTGCCATGCTGGTCGTCCCATTGCTGCCAGAGCGCCGCCGCCGTCGCGACGCTGCCCAGAGCCACGACGACGCCGGTCGCCCCGATGAACGCGCCCCGTCCGGCAGCAATGTCCGCGCGAGATATGAATCGGCAGGCCGGATAGGCGGCGAGCGAGAGAACAATCAACTCATATTCTTTTACATTGCTGGTCCACCCGTTGAATGCGGACGACGACAGAAAGCAAAGTACCAGCGCGAAAAACAGATAATCTGCAGGCAACAGGACAATGTCGCGGCGAAAGCACAGCAGTCCGACCGCTACCGTGGCGGTCGCCAGGAATAAGCCGGTAAACAGGCTATTGCCGGAACTTCCGGTCAACCCATAAAACAGAACCAGGGCGGAGTGTGGCGCCACCAGACATGCAAACATGACACCGAACGCGAGCGGTCCAGGGCCACCGTCTGGCTGGATGGCAGACTTCGCCGAAATAAGCTTGCCCGCGGGCAAAGACATGCTACTTGGCTCCTGCCCGACAAACATGGATCCCGTATCGATCGGCCTCTGACGGAATGCCCGGGTTCACCAATAGACCACCTCGACATCCATCGGCCATCCGTAACGATTCTGCCCGAGAATATTCGCTTCGTGCAACCGACTCGCAGTAGCCTCCTCGTTTACCAGATATGCGACAATGTCCGGCAGGAAATAACACCTGATGACGGAGGCCAAAGCAGCGAATATAACGAGCTTCGCCGCCGGCGGTAGACCGCGGGTTTGCCGGGCCAGCGCCGTCGACATCGAGACAAACCGCGGCGTCTTGCCCCTTTTTCAAGGGATCATCTTGCCGGCGCAAATAACCCAGAGGTTCGGATGCAAAGCGTTCTGATCACCGGCGGTGCCGGTTTCATCGGCCAGAACCTGGTTCACGCATGGCGCGCCGCGCGGCCGGCCGACCGGCTGGTCATCGTCGATGCGGTGACCTATGCCGCCAATCTCCGAAGCCTCGAACCGCTGATCGCCGATCGCAGCATCCAGTTCGTCAAGGGCGACATTCGGGATGCGGCGCTGATTCGGCGGCTGTTCGAGGAATACAAGTTCACCCGCGTCGCCCATCTTGCCGCGGAGTCGCATGTCGACCGCTCGATCGCCGATCCCGAGGCATTCCTGCAGACCAACGTGCTTGGAACCTTCACGCTGCTCAGGGCCGCGCTCGACGCGTGGCGTTCCGCCGGAACGCTCGACCACAGCCGCTTTCTCCATGTCTCGACCGACGAGGTCTATGGCTCCCTGCAATTGACCGATCCCGCGTTTACGGAATCCTCGCCCTACCGCCCCAATTCGCCTTACGCCGCGAGCAAGGCGGCCAGCGACCATCTGGTGCGCGCCTATGTCGAAACCTATCGCCTGCCGGCGCTAATCACCAACTGCTCGAACAATTACGGTTCCTATCAGCATCCGGAAAAGCTGATCCCGCTGATGATCATCCACGCACTGGAGGGCAAGTCGCTGCCGATCTACGGCGACGGCTCCAACGTCCGCGACTGGCTGCACGTATCCGACCATTGCGCGGCGCTGATGGCCGTGATCGAGCGCGGCTGGGTCGGGGAAACCTACAATGTCGGCGGCGGCAACGAGCGCAACAACCGGGAGGTCGTTGGCCTGATCTGCGACACGCTCGATCGCGCGTTTGCCGCCGATGCCGGTCTCGCCGCGCGATTTCCGTCATGTCCCGCGGCTTCCGGGAATTCCTGCCGCTCGCTGATCAGCTTTGTGACGGACCGGCCCGGCCACGACCACCGTTATGCCATCGATGCTGCGAAACTGGCCGGCGAGCTCGGCAACCGGTGCAGCGTCGATTTCGACGACGGCCTCGGCCAGACCGTGCAATGGTATCTCGACCATGAAGACTGGTGGCGCGAGGTGACCAGCGGCGCCTACAAGGCCTGGATCGACAAGAATTACGGCTTCAGGATCGCGGTCTAGACGATATGCGCATCCTCGTCCTCAACGCGGACTATCCGCGCTTTCTGGCTTGGCTGTATCGCCGCCAGCCTGGGCTTGAAAGCGCGTCCTATGCCGCGCAGATGGCGGCGCGGAGTGCCAGCCTGTTCGGCGTCGCCGATTTCTATTCGAGGAATTTCAGCGCGGCGGGGCATCCGGCAGCGGAGATCCACGTCAACAATCCATGGCTACAGTCGGCCTGGGCGCGTGAGCAAGGCCTGCCCGTGGGAATGGCGCAGCCGCCCGGCGCAGCCGCACCGCGCGCGCTTCCCGGATGGCTGCAGCGCGCCGTTACGCCCTTCAAGCCGCTGCTGCGGCCGTTGGCCCGGAAAGTCGGGTTGAGTCCAACGCTGGACGCCCAGGCGGAAGCCATCCTGCTCGCCCAGATCGAGGATTTTCGGCCCGACCTGATCATCAACCAGGACACCTTCCATGTGAACGCCAAACTGATGCGGCGCATCAGGGGCATCGGCCATCCGATCCTGATCGGCATGGTCGGCATCGAACCGTCCCGCGGCGAGGACTGGACGGTTTACGACCTGATGATGTCGCAGCTGTCCACCACCGTGAATTTCTTTCGGGACCTCGGGGTGCGCGCCGAGGTGAACCATCTCGCCTTCGAACCCGCCATCCTCGACGCCTTGCCGGCAGCACCGGCGGCGGATTTCGATGTTTCGTTCGTCGGCACGGTGTCGCCGGATCACCGGCAGCGCATCGCATTGCTGGAAGCTGTCGCCGGGCGCTATGATCTCAAATTGTTCGGAAGCCGCCCGCAGGCGCTGCCCGCCAGTTCGCCGCTGCACCGCTGCTTCCAGGGCGAGGTCTGGGGCGCCGACATGTACCAGGTGCTGCGGCGCTCCCGCGTGACGCTCAACTCGCATATCGACCTTGCCGGCCGGGAGGCTGGAAACATGCGGTTATTCGAAGCCACCGGCGTCGGCGCATTTTTGCTCACCGACTTCAAGGACAACCTGCACACCCTGTTCGAGCCCGACCGCGACGTCGCGGTATGGCGCTCTCCGGATGACTGCCTCGCTGCCATCAAGCGCGCCCTCGCCGACGACAATGGCCGCGCCGATATCGCGCGCGCCGGCCAGGCCAGGACCATGGCGCAGCATACCTACGGCCATCGCACCCGGGAGATCCTGGGATTCGCCGAACAAGTGCGGGCGCGGCGATGAAGCTTCCCCGCATCGTCAGAAAGATCGCCGGAGCCGTGATCCGGTCGACGCCGATCCTGCGGCGTCAAATCCTGTTCTCGACCGACTATCGGGTGCTCAGCGGCGCGGATGAAGCACGGCAGATGACGGCGTCATCCGCCGGATGGCTCGCCGCGCGCACCGTGGCGCGGCAGGAACGCGCCTATGAAAGCCTGATCGCCGCCATGAAGCGCGGCGAGCCGCGACTGGACTTCAGGATCGCGGCGGAAGCCGTCGCTGCGACCGGCATTGCAGATCCGCGCCTGCTCGAGGTGGGCTGTGGCAGCGGTTACTATTCGGAAGTCTTCGCCACGCTGCTTCCAGGTGCCCCGCGCTACACCGGCATCGACTACTCCGACGCCATGATCGCCCGCGCCCGCAACTGTTATCCGTCGGCGACCTTCGAGGTGGCCGACGCCACCCGGCTGCCCTATGCCGACGGCGCCTTCGACATCATCTTCAACGGCGTGTCGCTGATGCACATCATCGACTATCAGGCCGCCATCCGCGAGGCGGCACGCGTTGCGTCGCGTTACTGCATTTTCCACAGCGTACCGGTATTCGAGGATTACCGAACTACCTATTTGAGAAAATACGCCTACGGCGCTCCGGTGGTCGAGGTCGTTTTCGGCAAGCCGGAACTGATGTCGCTTTGCCAGGCGGCGGGCTTGCGCCTGCTGCGGGAATGGCCCGGCATTCCCTACGACGTATCCGGCGTCACAGGGCATCGCTCGGGTACGGTGACCTACCTGTTCGCGGTCAGAGCGGAGCAATAACCGTTCGCACATAAGGTCCGACGACGTTGTCCAGCAGCGTCATCGCCTTGATTTGCGACAGGCTTGCCCATCGATAGGTGGCTTCATTGATCGTCAGCCGGCTCGCATCCTCGACAAACAGGATCATGTTCTCGTTGGACTTCCGCCAGAACCGGCTGCCCTCCTCGTTATGCTTCGATCGGTAGATCAGGCGGATATAGTCGGACGGGTCGAGACATTCCGCGAACGGCGCACGCGCGGCGCCTTTCAGGCCGCGGATGTTTTCCCAGGTGCTCTGGATCGACGGACAGAACTGCAGATAGCCGATATTGCCAGGATCGGCCTTGGCCTGCAGCAGGAACTCGATGCCCCGGCCCGGCGTCTCGCGACACAGCAAGGCCAGAACGCCGCCGTCCGACTGCGTGAAGATCGGCTGATCCCAGCCGGAGATCTCGCGCAAGCCGGGAGCACTTTTTACCCGTACGCCCTCGATGCGAAAGAACTGACCGGTGGCGCTATGGATATTGCCGTTGTCGGCCTGCTGCCAGCCGGCGACTTCCCGCAACGGGATCAGTTCGGCCGAAAAAGGCACATCGTTCCGCCGCGCCTCGAGCCAACCGAGGACTTCCGCCGGATCCGTCGGCTCCAGCGCGAGCGACGCCCGCAGGCGCGTGCGCAGCCAGGCGATATTTTCATGATCGGCCATCAGATCGCCGCCCTCACGACTTCAATAACCTCGTTGATTTCCTCGTCCCTCAAATGCGGGTAGATCGGCAGCGAAAAAATCCGCTGGGCCTTCTTCTCCGCGACCGGGAATTGTCCCGCCCGATAGCCCAGATCCTCGTAGCCCCTCATCAGGTGGATCGGCCATCGGTATTGCACGCCGCATTTAAGACCGCGCGCCTCGATACGCTGCAAGGCGGCGTCGCGATCACCCGATGTTTCGACCACGAACAGATGATAGACGTGCCGGCCGTAGTCATTTTCCGTCGGCATCCGCAAATCGCTGCCGGCGAATCCCTGCCGATACTGACTGGCGATGTCGCGGCGGCGGCCGATCCAGCAGTCAATTCTGGGAAGCTTCAGCGCGAGAATCGCCGCGTGAACTTCGTCGAGCCGTGAATTGTAGCCGTGCCTCTCGGCATAATAGGTCTCCTCCATGCCGTAGAAGCGCAGCGAGCGGGCGAGACGGATGACCGCGTCATCGTCGCTCAGCACCATGCCGCCGTCGCCATAGCCACCAAGCAGCTTGGTCGGATAGAATGAAAACGTCGAAGCGGTTCCGATGCTTCCGCACCGGCGGTTCTTGTAGAGCGCGCCCTGCGACTGGGCGCAATCCTCGATGACCTTCAGCCCGTGTCGCGCCGCGACCTCCATCAGCGGATCCAGGTCGACGCATTGGCCGTACAGATGGACCGGCACGATCGCCCGGGTCCGCGGCGTGATCGCGGCCTCGATCTGACCGACGTCCATCAGGAAATCGTCGTCCCCGATATCGACGAACACCGGGCGGGCGCCCAGAACCTGAATGGCGGATACGGTCGGCACCGCGGTGTTCGGCACCGTAATGACCTCGTCGCCCGCGCCAACCCCCGCCGCCGCCAGCGCGATGTAGATCGCGTCGGTACCGCTGTTGACCCCGACGCCGCCGCTCACCCCGACATAGGCCGCCATCGCGCTTTCGAAGGCGACACCTTCCGGCCCGAGAATGAGCTGACCAGATCTGAAAACCCGATCGACCGCGGCCAGAATCTCGTCGCGCAACTCATCGTACTCGCGTCGGTAGTCCCAAAATGGAGGTAACATCAGTCACCGGTTTCTGTACGGAACTTGACTTTGCGGAGGTATAGATCAAGAAGCAATAGAACTAACAAGCCCCCTCGGCAGTGTCGATATCGAGAATCGAACTTACGACACTGGCCATGGGAAGGCCATTGAATCACAGCCGCGGGAATTCTCATGACTGTTCGCGATACCCTTCGTGACATAAAGCGGCGGCTGGCGGGTTATCGGATATTTCCGATTTTGAATTTCCCCAACCGGGCCATTTCCACATGGTCGAACTATATGTGGCCACAGGTTCGCGCGTGGATTACGTGGCTTTTCAAGTCCCGCGAAGACAGCAATTTTACCTACGCGTTGACACAGCGCTGCCAGATCAACTTCATTGCGGGTCTGTCGAGTATCCTGAACCAGAGCCCGGACGTCATCAAAAAATACCTCGGCGAAATTCAGGATGACGTGGAATTCAGGCGTCATATCGCCGACCTCTTGCCAACACATCCGGACCGCTATCGCACGGACCTGGAACCGCACGTCGGCAGACGAATGGTGTGGTATGCGATCGTGCGCGCGACCAAGCCCGAAGTCGTGGTGGAAACCGGCGTCGATCAGGGGATGGGCGCGGTGGTGCTGTGTGCGGCACTGAAGCGCAACGCCTCGGAAGGCCACGCCGGAAAATATTTCGGAACCGACATCAACCCGCGCGCCGGCTATTTTCTCAAGGGCGAATACGCAAAATTCGGCAGGGTCCTGTACGGCGATTCTCTCAAGTCTCTCGAAACGCTGGACAAGGTCGATCTGTTCATCAATGACAGCGACCACAGTGGCGACTATGAAAAAGCCGAATATGAGTTGATCAGGAGCAAACTCACTCCCCGTGCGGTCGTGCTGGGCGACAATGCTCACGTCACGTCCGAACTTGCGGAATTCTCCATGCGCCATGGACGCCGGTTCATCTTTCTTCCCGAGGAACCGGCCAACCATTGGTATAGAGGCGCTGGAATTGGAGTTTCCACTCCGGGCGCCTCGAATCCCGCCGCTTAATGCGCCTTGCCGCGAAAGACGAGAAACGCCCGCCCGGTCACGATATCCAGCACCTGAAATGCGCGGTTACGCAGGCTTCGTAACCGGTTCATGAAATGTTGCGAGATATCGACGGTTGCGGATCGACTGTGCGGCTTCGCACCCGAAACCTGCAAGACCGGATCGACCGCCCGTTCGATTTCCAGCAGTTCATTGAGGTAGGGCTTGTAGACGTGGCGGCGCACGGCTCCGGAAAACGGCGCGTGGTATTGACGGTGGCTGCTGAAAATGAACCAGCCCAAACCCTTCTTCACACCCTGGAAGTGAAAAAATATCAGCGGCTGCGTGGCGTCGATCATCACTTTGTTGTCGCGAAAATCGATTCGGTAGTTGCCGACGTTCCAGGGCGCGAGATTGGCGCCGACATTCTCGATCACCTTGACCCGGGAAGACAACCCCGGGAACGCGTCGAGATAACCCTGGTCGGCAAAACGATCACCGTCGGCATAGTCATAACACCACTCGATGCATTTCTTCCGCCACCAACCGATGACCGCGATGCCGTCGGGATCGTTGCGGGCCCCCACCCATCCGACATTGTAGGTTCCGAACTTTCGCAGCCTCGCGATCCCGGCCGGATAGCGATGCGGAATGATCGCGACCGAAGCGTCCGGCAGTTCCCGGTAAATGGCTTCCGGCGAATCGAAGAAAAAAAGATCGCCGTCGAGATAGGTCACCCATTCGGCATCAGACTCGTGCGACAGGACGAAGCGTATCCAGGCCGGCGTGCAGGTGAAGTAATATTCGATGATGCTGCGGGTCGATCGCGTGGCCGCGACCTCGGGGTCTTCAGCCTCAAATTCGGCCAGCGATCGAAATACCAGGTTCGGCAGACCGAGCGCCGCCAGGGTGCGGTGACATTCCTCACTCAGACAAAGCACCCACAGTCGCGCGCCGGGCGCGTGTCGTTGCAGCGAATGATGGAGGGCTAGGCCGCGCGACAGATAGTTGTGATCGAAGTAGGTGCAGTAGACCCGGTTTGCCATGATGCTCGTTGTCGGTCAGGCCGCGAAATAAACCGGCGGATCACCGCTGGAAAGCGCCACGGCGGGCCATTCCTACAGCACGGATCGAGAGCGCGCAACGCGCCCCATCCGGTGCCGTAAGTCTTTGGCGGCATTCACTTATGCGGAGCCGCCCGACGTTGAATTCCGGCCCGCCGAACGATCGGCGGATGCGGTGCGGGCTCCGCGGCGGCCATCGAGCGGGAAAGCGTTTTGGAAGCGCAATAGCGCGTGCTAACGAGGTCGCGCCTCAAGTTCAATCTGCCGCAATCATGAAGAGTTAGGCGTATGGGCCGCAAAGGGATCATTTTGGCGGGAGGCCGCGGAACGCGGCTGCATCCGCTGACGTTGGCGACCTCGAAACAGTTGCTGCCGATCTACGACAAGCCGCTGATCTATTACCCGCTGACGACGCTGATGCTGGCCGGCATTCGCGAATTCCTCGTCATCACCACCCCCGAGGAGATCGACCAGTTCAAGCGCCTGCTCGGCGACGGCAGCCAGTGGGGCATCGAACTCACTTATGCCATTCAGGACCATCCCGGCGGCATCGCACAGGCGTTCCTGATCGGCAGGGAATTCCTCGCAGGCCAACCGTCGGCGCTGATCCTCGGCGACAATATCTTCTACGGCGACAACTTACGGACGTTGCTGCACGACTCGGCGAAGCAGACCCACGGTGCAACCGTGTTTGCATGCTGGGTCGACGATCCCCAGCGATATGGGATTATCGAATTTGATACCTCGTATCGCCCCCTGCGGATCGTCGAAAAGCCGCAGACACCGAGGTCGAACTACGCCGTCACCGGCTTGTATTTCTATGACGAGCGCGCGGTCGACGTCGTCCGCGAGCTGAAGCCGTCGGCGCGGGGCGAGCTCGAAATCACCGATCTCAATCAATGGTACCTCGAGCGCGGTGAGCTTCATGTCGAGCGCTTTGGCCGCGGATACGCATGGCTCGACGCCGGCACCCACGAGTCGCTGCTGGAGGCATCGCAGTTCATCTATATTGTCGAGAAGCGTCAGGGCTTGAAAATCGCATGTCCGGAGGAAGTGGCCTATGTCCAGGGCTTCATCGACACCGAGCAGCTTCTGCGGCTCGCCGAGCCCTTGAAATCCACCGCCTACGGGCAGTATCTCATGCGCCAGGCCGTGGTGCAGCCATAGCGCATCTGATCTAACGCGGGATCGCGTCGATCAATCTGGCGCGAAGGTTCTTGCTCACCAGCGGGCTGGCGATCAAAGCGACGACGACCAGCCAGAGCGTGCATTCGAAGGCAAACCGTGTCAGCCCGCCACCCGGCGCGACCGACCGGATCATGATCCCCAATCCCCATCCACCCAGTGTCACCACGATCATCACCAAGGCCAGAAAGGCGACGTGCCGAACCGGCCGCTGCAGCGTCTGCCGCAGGATGACGACCGCCAGCAGTCCGAATTGAACCAGCACATCGCTTGCGACGATCGCAATGGCGGTTCCCAGCGGCCCCATCGGCGGCGTCAGCACGATCGCCAGGACCAGGAAGACCGCCAGCTGCAACCCCTTGGTTCGCGCCAGCAGTTCGCCGCGATTGCTGTAATTGGCCAATCCCAGCGCCAGGATCGAAGGCGCGATGACGCCGGTGCCGATCAGCAACGTCAGCGTCAGCACCGGATCGTAGGGGATCGACCCGTGGGTCCACAGCGCGAAGAAATCCGGCCAGAACGGCAGCAGCCCGGAAATCACCACGCTCGCCAGCAGCGTCACGAATACCGATCCCCTCGCATACAGATGCTGCAGCCGCTCCTTGTCCCCGACTGCATGATCGTGACCGAGTTCGGCCGCCAGCGGCAGCGTTGCCTGTGTGCACAGCGCGCGCAATAGGCCGGCAACGACCCGGGTCAGGCCCCATTGGACCACGGCGACGCGATCGACGACCAAAGCGCTGACCAGCAGAACCGGCAAATTCACCAATACGAGTTCGGTGCCGCCGGCGATGGCAAACGGAACAGCCCGGCGAAACTGGCCGGCGATCCAGCGCCACGATTGTCGCACGCGTCCGCCGTGCAGGAACGGAAACAGCCGGCGCACGTCGATCGCCATGATATAGACCTGAACCAGAAGCTGGATTGCCACGCAGGCGATCGTGACGCCGAGCAGGCTTGCCGTCGTCATCACGGTGACGACCTGTGCAAGCTGCGAGATCAGCATCGCCGCGCACTGCAGCCAGACGGCGCGGCCGTAGAGGCCGCGCGCGCGATAGAGCCCTGATGTCAGGTAGGAAGGCAGCGTCAGCAACTGCCCGACGATCATGACGATGAAGGCCGCGTCGAAATTCGGCGTCGCCTGAAATCCCAGCAGTTCCGAGGGGCGCAGAAACAGCGTTCCGGCCAGCACCAGAACGATCAGAAAGGCGGCCAGGCCGAAATAGACCCGTAGCATCGCGGCGTAGTAGCGCGCGGTGCGGCCATCGCCGTCGACGGTCGAGCGGAATGCGAAGAATCGGTTGAGGGTGCGGAATTGCAGGCCGGCATCGGCGACGAGAACGAGGTTGCCCGCCGCATAGATGGCGAGCCACGCCGCCAGCACGTCGCTGGTCCAGAAATACAGAAACACCGGGATCAGCGCGACCTGCTGGGTAATCCCGAGCACCAATTGAAGCAGATTCGCGGACCAGCCTTGGAAAAGCCTTCGCGCACGGCCCGAAACGCTCACCAAGGCCTCCCCATCGTCGCGTCCACCAGCGGAACCTGGATCAAGGCCACAATCTCCGCTCCGTCGCAAGCGTACTGCCGGGCTGACGCTGCTTGGCGAAGAATTCAGATGCCTCGGCACGGAGGTCGCGGATATCAGATGGAGCTCAGAGCCCGTCGGATTCGCCGTTCTTCGGTGTCGAGCGAGGCACGAACGGCGCGTAGGCCGTATCGGTTGCGCCGGCCCCGATCGCCGTGGGCGCCGGCAGGACAGGCGCGACGTCGGCGACAGGTCGAGCCAGTACCGATCGAACAGCGTCGCCTGCGCGCCGCAACTTTCATTATTCCTGATCAGGCCGGAATTCAAATTGAGCCCGTCGTTTTTTGTTGGAGAGGCCAAAATCGAAGTAATCCTCGGCGGCATAGCGTTCGCTGAGCAAATGCTGAAAGATCAGGTCGAGCGAGCCCGGGCAAAATACGCATGCGCAATCCGGGCAAATTCTCCGTCGCCGATGATAACCAGCCTCGATCCGGTCTTCATGCGGCATCCCCGGACTACGGTTATCGTC
>CALROE020000031.1:0-11202 GCA_943369715.1 Bradyrhizobium ivorense | reverse complement strand
GTCGCGCGGTCGACCAGCTGGTCGACCCGTGGGCCGGCTCCAAGATCGACAAGGTCGCCGGCATCGAGGCGCGCGGTTTCATCATCGGCGGCGCGGTGGCACATCAGGTCTCGGCCGGCTTCGTGCCGATCCGCAAGAAGGGCAAGCTGCCGCATACCACGGTGCGCATCGCCTATTCGCTGGAATACGGCCTCGATGAAATGGAAATGCACGCCGACGCCATCAAGCCCGGCGAGCGGGTGATCCTGGTCGACGATTTGATCGCGACCGGCGGCACCGCGGAGGGCGCGGTGAAACTGCTGCGCCAGATCGGCGCCGATGTGGTGGCGGCCTGCTTCATCATCGACCTGCCGGACCTCGGGGGGGCTGCCAAGATCCGGGCGATGGGCGTGCCGGTGCGAACGCTGATGGCGTTCGAGGGGCATTGAGCTGGACTGCCGTGCGGTAGCGTCTGCGCTTTCGCCATTGTTACGGAATCGCAGCGTCGCTCGCGCCAAAGGCCTCCTCGATCCCGGCGGCAAGCCAATCGGGCCGTGTCACGGTCGGAACATGGCCGGCGCCGTCGAGCACGGCCAGTGTGGCATTCGGCAGCAGGGCTGCAAGCTTCTGCGACGAGGCCAGAGGCGTAATCGCGTCGCGGCTGCCGTGGACGACAAGCGCGGGCATCGTCAATTGTCCGAGTCGCGATTCGATCTCGATTCCTTCCATGCATTCCATCAACTCGATCGCAGCGGTGGCGTTCGACCGCATCACGATCTTCTTTCCCCACTCTCGCTCGGCTTCGCAGTCTTCCTCGGGCACGCAGGCATCGACGAACGCTGCCATGGTCGATGGAAAGTCGAGACGGCAACCCTGAAGCAACCTGTCGCTTTGGGGTGTCCGTTCTCCGGTATAACGTCCATCGACAAGCACGAGGCCCGAAAAACGCCCGGGTTGTCGCAATGCCGCTTCGAGCACCACAGCGGCGCCCGCGGATTCGCCTGCGAGGACGCACCGATCCACTCCCAGCCGATCCAGCATCAGGAAGAGATCGGAAACCAGTAGATCGAAGGTAATTCGCGGCGCCCGGCTGATCGTGGCACCGGTGCCCCGGTGATCGTAGGTTATCGTTCGCCAGGACTTGCTGAGGCCCTCGAACACCGGCAGCCAGAGTTCTCCGCTGCCCACCCAGCCTCCCTGAGCCACGATAGTCCGCGGCCCATCGCCGAAGGACTGGACAAACAGGCTGACGTCGGCGGTCTTCAGGTACATGGGGTCCAACCGTGAGTTGAGAAACTCGCCAGCCTCCATGGCCGATCTCCCAATGGGGATCTCGAGCCGGGCAGGTGGCGACGCTGGCGAGGATGGCGTGGCCGCGGGCCTGCAACCAGTTGTTTCCTTCGGCGCGGAGTTGCAGGGTGCGATTGTCCAGACCGCCGCGGTGGGCCATCATTGGGCCAGGGGTTCGAAGGGTTGCCAGCCTATGCAGAACGACTTCAGACAGAAGCTGGCGCTGATCGCCGACCTCGCGGGGGTCAGCCGGTCGGGGCTCGCCCGCGAGATCGGGATCGACAAGTCGGTGGTGAGCCGTTGGGTTTCGGGCGCGACGCGGCCAAGCGCCGCCAGTCTGGATCAGCTGACCGCGAAGCTGGCGGGCCGTGTCGCGGGCCTGCTCCGCTCTGACTGGGAACGGCCGCTAGCCGCCTTCGAGGCAAAGTTTCGGACCAGCGCTCTGGACCGCCGCATCGATGCGGCCGCTGCTGGCGCTGCGCCGGCGCCGCGGCAAGAAGTCACGTTTTGCACCACCGCGGACCAGGTGCATCTCGCGGTCGCCGTGATGGGCGACGGCCCGGTGCTTGTCAAAGCGCCCAACTGGCTCAACCATGTCGAGTATGACCTGGTGAGCCCCGCCTGGGCTCCCACCTTTACCCGGCTTGCTCGCAACTTCCGGTTCGTTCGCTACGATGCGCGCGGCAATGGGCTGTCGGATTGGAATATCGGCGACAACACGTTCGAGGCTTCTGTTGATGATCTCGAAGCCGTCATCGACGGGCTCGGGTTGGAGAAAGTCTCGCTGCTCGGTCTCTCGCAAGGCGCCGCCTTCGCGATCGCCTATGCCGCACGCCATCCCGCCCGTGTATCGAGGCTGCTGTTGCACGGATGCTACGCCCGGGGACGCCATCGGCGAAACAGCGATCTGGAACGCAAGAAGTCGGAAATGGTCGACGCCCTGATCACCACCGGGTGGGGGAGCGACAGTCCCGTCTACAACAATGCGCTGGCGTCGTTCTTCATTCCTTCGGCGGCACCCGACCAGATCCGTTCCTTTGCCCTGCTACAGCGCGTCAGCGCCTCGGCCGCCAATATCCTTCGTTCGAGAGCCATGCTGGATGAAATCGATATCACCGAAATACTGCCCACCATCCGTGTGCCGACACTGATCACTCATTCGAGACGCGACCAGATTGTCCCGATCGAGGAGGGCAGGCTGGTGGCGACTGCCATTCCAGGCGCCAGGTTTGTTACCCTTGAGAGCGACAACCACGTGATCCTGCCGGGAGAGCCCGCATGGGACCAATGGATGTCGTTGATTGAAGATTTTCAATTGGACAAGCCTAGCGGCGGGCAGGGCGCTAGGACCCCTGCAGCATCAAATTCAGCTCCAGTTCGCGGAAGCTGAAATAATTTTCGCGGATCCACTGATGCAGCTCGGTCGATGAATCCTTCTCATTGCGCAAATAGCCCGTGAACGAGAAGGTCAGCCGGTCGATATAGGTCTTCAGGAACACCGGCAGGGCGGCGATGCGCAGCACGCGTCCCCGGCCCATGGCCGGCGGCAGCTCGCCGCGCACGATATGCTCGTTGTCGATGGTGACCAGCGCGTTCGGCGGAATCTGCTGCTGCAGCATGGGAAAGGCGCGCGCCGAGACGCGGTCGGTATCGGCGATGAACAGGATGATCGGCGAGACGCCGCGCCGCGCCGCCTCCTTCATGAAGCCGATTTCCCCGGTCATCTTGAAGAACTCGTCGAAGGCGTGAAAGCCGAGGTCGATCACCTTGCCGACCCCGTCATTGACGATCAGGCGGTCCATCAGCTGCATTTTTCCGAAGGTGTCGATGACGTCGGCGGTCTCGGTGACCCCAGGCAGGAATTCCAGCAGCGACGGTTCTTTCAGATTGATGTCGAAGGCCGCGACCGTGCCGTGCTTCAGCAGCAGGAATTCGGTCAACAGCCGCGCGATCAGCGTCTTGCCGACCAGCGGGCGGGGCGAGCAGATGATGAAGACGGGCGTGCGGTACATTGGGCTATATCAGGCGAATTCGGTGCCCGATCCAGTCAGATAGCAGCCGTTTGCGCAATTATTTTTCGCCGCCGCGCGTCGCCGGTTTGCCCGAGCCGACCAGGTCGGTCAGCTTGATGCGGTCGAACTCGCTCCAGACATTGGCCAGCCAGTGCCGGACATAGCCGCGCAGCACGAACGAATAGTTCGCGGCCTCGTCATGGACGCCCTTGTTGGCGACGAATTTGAGGAACGGCACCGAGGAGACTTCGACCTGCTCGTAGGCCATTTCGTTGAGCTTGGGGATGGTGAGCTCGGTGGCGTCCTTGATGCGGTGGAAATAGGAATTGTAGGTCGCCTGGTCCCACTGGAAGAACTGGGTATCGTTGATGAAGTTCTTCACCAGGAAATACTTGGCGCCCTGCATGAAATTGGCGGTCTGCGCGATTTCATCCAGCGAGGCGATCGAGGGGCCCAGTATATGGAACACGGCGAAGGTGATCTGCCCGGACTTGGCGGCGTCGAGAAAGCCGATGTCGCGCAGCGAGGCCAGCGCCGGCGACAGCAGTCCGGCGCGGACGTCGATCACGGTGACGGAGGGGCTCGCCGCATTCAGCGTATCGAAGATCTTCATCTGGTCCGCGGTCGTCGTCATGTCGACGATCTCGGTGATGTCGGGGTGGAAGCGCATCAGGGTGCCGCGCGGCGACTCCGTGTCGAACGCCCGGGTGGGGATGTTGTTGGCGCTGAAATAATCCAACAGGGTCCGCGACACCGTGGTCTTGCCGACCCCGCCCTTGTCCGCGCCCACCACGATCACTACCGGCTTCGTCGTCATGAATTTCCCTTACGCGCCATTTTTCATCGAGGCCTGATCCTAGAACAAAAAGGGAGCCATCTGGTCGGGAAAACCGCTGCCGGCTCCGGATCATGTCCCCAACTGCCCGATCGCGGGAGCGATCGATTCCCCGTTCCTGCTTTGGGCTCGAACATGGCAGAAACAAGGGAGAATTCAATTCTTTAGACCAAATTCCGCGATCCCGGTAGTTGCATGGGAGATCGGTTTCGGGCGGGCGGATCGGCCTGCTTCGGCGGGCCGCGGCCAGAACCCTAGTGCTGGCTCCACGGACCGGCGGGATTGGCCCAAGAACCTTGTGAGGTACCTGGTGAGGCACCTTGCGAGGCGCCGGCGGGGCCCTTGGCATCGCTCGACGGCCCGGACGGCGGGGGCGCCTGGTTGGGGAGCTGTGGCTGAGCTTCGTCCGGCTCCTCCCCGGTATCCGACGGCAGCGCCAGCCGCCCGGAATCGTGCCCGCCGGCATATTTCACCAGCGCCTGCACCCGGGTATCCACCGAGGGATGGGTGGCGAACAGGTCGGCAAACCCCTCGCGCGGGTTGTCGATGCACATTTCCATCACCGCCGAGGTGGCGCCGGGAAGCTCGCCGCGGTTCTCGATCTTGCGCAGCGCCGAGATCATGGCGTCGGGGTTCTTGGTCAGTTCGACCGATCCGGCGTCGGCCAGCAGCTCGCGCGACCGCGACAGCGCCAGTTTGACGACTTGCGACAGCAGCCAGGCCAGCAGGATCAACACCACCGCGATGATGACGACAATGACCGCGCCGCCGCCGCCCTTGCTGTTGCTGTCCGACGAGGAAGACGACGACCTCGATGACGATGAGCCGCCAGAGGAGGAATTCCAGCTCAGATTGGTGAACATCCGGAAGAACAGCTCGCCGAAGAAGCCGACCACGCCGGCGATGATCACCGCGGTCACCATCAGCTGCACGTCGCCGTTGCGGATATGGGTGAGCTCGTGGCCGAGCACCGCCTCGAGTTCCTGATCGTTCAGCGCCTTCAACAGGCCCGTCGTGACGGTGACGGCATATTGCCGCTGGTTCAGTCCGCTGGCGAACGCGTTGCGCGCCTCGCTGTTCATGATCTTCAGTTTCGGCATCGGAATGCCGCGGGAGACGCAGAGGTTTTCCAGCAGGTTATAGAGCCGGGGCTGCTGCTTGCGCGTCACGTCCTCGCCGCCGGTGACGGCATCGATCATGTTCTGGTGGAAGAAATAGGCGATCACGATCCACAGCGCCGCCGCACCCGTCGCATAGGGAAACGCCTTCCCGAGGTCGCGCCCCGCCGCCATCAGGTAATAGCCGGCCGGCCGGTCGCTATCGAATGCGACCTCCGCCAGCAGCGCGCCGGCATAGACCAGCACGTAAATCAGCAGGAACAGCCCGGCGAGCAGCAGCATCGAACGCAGCTTGTTCGATGCGATGTGCGTGTAAAGACCGTAGGCGGCCATGATGCTCGTTCCGCTAGTGGCTGTCATTCCGGGGCACGCCGAAGGCGTGAACCCGGAATCTCGAGATTCCGGGTTCGATGCTTCGCATCGCCCCGGAATGACGAGGTAGGTATCTCAGAACTTGACCGTCGGCACCGCCTCGACCTGCGTCCTGGAATCGCCGAGATCGAAGAATTCCTTCTTGGTGAAGCCGAACGTGCCGGCGAACAGGGCGGCGGGCATCTGCTGGATGCCGGTGTTGTATTCCTGGACCGCGTTGTTGAAGAAGCGGCGGGCGGCAGCGATCTTGTTCTCGAGGTCGGACAGTTCGCTCGACAGCTGCTGGAAGTTGGCATTGGCCTTGAGGTCGGGATAGGCCTCCGACAGCGCGATCAGCTTACCCAGCGCGCCGCTCAGCTGGTTCTCCGCCGCCGCGACCTGTCCCGGGCCCTGCGCCGACATCGCCGAGTTGCGGGCCTTGATGACGTCGTCCAGCGTGCCGCGCTCGTGGCTGGCGTAGCCCTTCACGGTCTCGACCAGGTTCGGGACCAGGTCGTGGCGCTGCTTGAGCTGCACGTCGATGTCGGCAAAGGCCTGGCCGACGCGCTGGCTGAGCGCCACCAGCCGGTTATACGCGGCGAACGCGAAGAGCACGAGAACGACGATGACGCCGAGAACGATCCAGCCCGATGACATGATCCATAACTCCTGATGTGACGACCTTCGCGCAGACTAGATGAAAGATTGGCGCGCGTCTGCGGCCCCGGGAGGCCGCCCTCGGTTGGTCGCCACAGCGATGGGATAAGTTCAAGCCCGGTTGGGCGTCCCGGACGCGGTGCAACCCCTGTCGGCGAAGCACAGCATCCGGGGCGCCCTCAGGAATCGAACACTTATGGCTTCGCCATGTGCCAAGCGCCGTTCAGGAAGCCGTCGCCATTGGTGTCGCCGGCGGCAATGTCCTTCTTGAAGGTGTAGAGCGGCTTGCCCTTGTAAGCCCACATCTTCTTGCCGTCGTCGCGAACCACGATGGTCATGTCAGCGGCCGGCTTGGCGTCGTCGGCGGCCGCGAGCGGCGGCCAGTTCTCGGCACAGGGGCCGTTGCACATCGACTTGCCGCCAGCGTCCTTGTCGAACGTATAGAGCGTCATGCCCTTTTCATCGACGAACGTCTTGCCCTTCGACGTATCGGCCGTCTTCAGCATCTGCGCCGATGCCGCCGATGATGCGAGAATGAAAGTCAAAGCCGCCATTGCGGCGAATGTCCTGGACATTGCAGCTGAACTCCTGATGAAGCGTGTTGAGGACGCGGTCGCGTCACAGAGACAAACGCCGCATCCCGCGAATTATTCCGCGAATGTCGGGCCATCCGCAAACACGGCGTCACCCCAATTGTATTTTCGGAAGCGCGCATAGGCCGGCTTGTCGCGGCGCGGAGCGACGGCGCTGATGACGCCGTGCCCGGTGCAGAGTTTCGCTGTTACCGCGACCTTGTTGATGGCCGGATGCGCCAGCACGCGGGCGGGATGCTGTGCGACCGGCGCACGCATCAGCGCCACGTAAGAAAATCTTTCGTCCTCATAGGGAAGTTCTGCGGATTTGAGTTGTTTATGCGCGCGCGAGCGCGGCAGGCGCTGGCTGAAATGGCACCAGTCGGGCGCCGTCAGCGGGCAGGGGCCGTCATGCGGGCAGGGCGCCGCGACATGGGCGCCCGCTGCGATCAATTGGGCCCGCACCGCCAAAATCCGTGCATAGCCCGCCGGCGTGCCGGGCTCGACCACCAGCAGCGTATCGCGGGTCTTGGCCCACATCAGTTCCGCGAGTGCGCTTCGCTCGCTTTCACTGATTTCGCCGATCATGTAGCTCGCCACCACGAGGTCGGCGGCGTCAGCTTTGGGAAGCTCGGCACGGGCTTCGCCCCGCCGATAGGTCATGCCGCGCAGGCGAGCACTGGCGCCGCCAAGTTCCAGCGCCAGCGCGCGCAGCGCGCTGTTGGCATCGAGCAGCGTAAAGGCCGTGAGCGACGAAAACGCTTCGGCCGCGGCCCAGCTCGCGGTGCCCGGCCCGGCGCCGACATCGAGCAGGCTGTTCGGCGCGAAATCCGGGGTGATCTCGGCCAGCGCGTTCAGGCTGGCCGTGACCGCGGCATAGGTCGCGGGCATCCGCGCCAGCGCATAGGCGAGCGCGTCGGCCTCCGAGGTGATCGCGCCGGAGCCGCCGCCATCGCGATAGGTTTTCGAAATGACGGCCGAACGCACGGCGGCGTCGCTACGCGACAGCCCGTGCAGCCGGGCATCGAGCGCGGATTTCAGCTCAGCGGGGAGATCGGGAGGGATCATTCTGTCTTCTTCCCCTCTCCCCTTGTGGGAGAGGGTGGATCGAATGCGCGGAGCGCATTCGAGACGGGTGAGGGGTCTGTTTCCGTGGATAGAGACCCCTCATCCGGCGCTGACTTCGTCAGCGCCACCTTCTCCCACAAGGGGAGAAGGGAAGGGCACATCACGCCACGTGCTGATCGAGAATCTTCACCGCTTCATCGAGTGCGACCGACACCAGTTGCGATACGCCGCGCTCGGCCATGGTGACGCCGAACAGCCGGTTCATCCGCGCCATCGTGATCGGATTATGCGTGATGATGATGAAGCGGGTGTCGGTCGAGGAGGTCATCTCGTGCAAGAGGTTGCAGAACCGCTCCACATTGTGGTCGTCGAGCGGCGCGTCGACTTCGTCCAGCACGCAGATCGGCGAGGGGTTCGTCAAGAACACCGCGAAGATCAGCGCCAGCGCGGTCAGTGCCTGCTCGCCGCCGGACAATAGCGACAGCGTCTGCGGCTTCTTGCCGGGCGGTTTGGCGATGATCTCGAGTCCGGCTTCCAGCGGATCGTCGCTCTCGATCAGATGCAGGGCGGCTTCGCCGCCGCCGAACAGTTCGACGAACAGCCGCTTGAAATGGCCGTTGACGATTTCGAACGAGGTCAACAGCCGCTCGCGCGCCTCGCGGTTGAGGCTCTGGATGCCCTGGCGCAGCCGCTTGATGGCTTCGACCAGGTCGTCGCGCTCGGTGGTCAGCGAAGTATGCTGGGCCTCGACTTCGCGCAGTTCTTCCTCGGCGCGCAGATTGACCGCGCCGAGCCGCTCGCGGTCGCGACGCAGCTTTTCGAGGTTTTCCTCGATCTCGGGCAGCGGCGGCAGGTCGGCGCCCGGCTCGATCTCGGCGAGACCCGCCACGGCGTGCGGCTCGACTTCCAGCATGTCGTGGATTTCGCGTTCGATGTCGGCGAGCCGGCGTCGCGCGCCTTCCATGCGCTCCTCGGCGCGGGCGGTTGCCTCGCGCGCGCTCGACAGCGCCTCCAGCGAAATCTTCGCCGCGCGGTCGGTTTCCGCCATCGCGTTCTCGGCCGTGGCCAAGGCGTCGGCGGCGACCTGGCGGCCGGACTCGGCGGCTTCGATTTCGCTGATGATGGCGCGACGCTTTTCCGCGAACAGGGCCGGGGCATTGTCGAGTTCGGCGCGCTCGGCGGTGACCTCGGTGATGCGGGCTTCGATGGTGGAGATGTGCGAGGCCGCACCGGCCTTGCGCTCCTGCCACTGGTTGCGTTCGGCGATGATGGCCTGCAGGCGGCGGTCGGCGAGTTCCGCCTCGCGCGCCAGCGCCTGGGCTTCGGCCCGCACCTGGGCTGCGAAGCGGCGGTGGCCCTCGATATCGGAGCGAACGGCGGCCAACCGTGTTTCGGTATCGAGGCTGGGCGGCAATTCTTCCAGCGCGGCCGCAGCGCTTTCATGCGCGCTTTCGGCCTCGGCGCGGTCGGCGTTGAGGCGGGTATGCGCTTCGGTCAGCGCGGACTTTCGCGCGGCGTGGCGGTTGATTTCGCGTTCGGCGTGGGCATGGCGCTCGCGCGCGGCATCGGCCTCGCGCTGGGCGGCGCGCCAGGCTTCGCGCGCGGAACCTTCGGCGGAGGAGGCCGCCTTCAGCGCGGCCTCGGCGGACTCCAGCTGCTGACGCTTGGCGGAGGCGTCGATCCGGGCCTGTTCGAGTTCGTTCTCGATATCGACCAGCCGGGCGCGCTCGGCGAGGCGTCGCGCAGCACCCGTCGGCGCATGGGCTGCCGCGACAAAACCGTCCCAGCGCCAGACGTCGCCTTCCGGCGACACCAGCCGCTGGCCGGTCTTCAGCTGCGACACCAGCTCCGCGCCGCGTTCTTTCGGCACCACGCCGATCTGGGCGAGGCGGCGCGCCAGCTCGATCGGCGCATCGACATGGGCGGCGAGCGGCTCGACGCCCTCGGGCAGCGCGGGATCGCCCTCGGTGACGCCGGAATTGGTCCAGCGCATCGGCGCCGACGGATCGACCGGCGCGTCGAGATCGTCGCCGAGCGCGGCGCCGATCGCCTTCTCATATCCCTTGGCGACGGTGACGCCGTCGATGATCGGCGGCCACAGGTTCTTTGTTTCGCTGTTGACCAGCTTCGAGATCGTGCGCGCCTCGGTCTCGAGCCGCTGCACCCGCTTGTCGGCCTCGTTGAGCGGCGCGCGGGCGGCTTCCAGCCGCGCGCGGGCGTCGACATGGCCGGCCTCGCTGGCCTGCGCCATGGCTTCGGATTCCGCGAGACTCTGCTGCGCGGTCTCCATGATGCCGGAGAGCTCCGCGAGATCGCCGAACCCGCTGGTTTCCTGCGCGAGCTGCCGCTTCTCGCTGGCGACGTTGGCGATCTCCTGATCGAGCCGCGCCAGCCGGTCGCGATGGGTCCGCACATTGCCTTCGAGCTGGTTGCGCTTGGCGGTGAGATCGGCGAGCACGGTGGTCAGTTCGGCGAACAGCCGCTCGGCCGATGCCAGCGTCGCTTCCGCCTCGGAGACCCGCTCGTCGACGCCGCTGCGCTTTTCGACGCGCGACTTGATCTCTTCCTTCAGTTCGGTGTCTTCGGTTTCAAGCCGCTGCAGCGCCACCTCGGCGTCCGAGCTCTGCTGCTGCTCGCGCATGATATCGGCGGAAAACTGCATCAGCCGGCGGTCGAGCTCGGAGACGCGCTCCTTGGCGCGCTCTTCCTCGCGGTCGAGCGTTTCGCGCGCATTGGTGAGCCGTTGCAGCCCGGCGGCGGCGCGGGCTTCCGCCTCGCGCAGGGCCGGCAATTCGGAGGCGCGGATCGCCTGGATGCGGGCGGCCTCGGCCTGCTCGCGGGTGCGCTCGGCCATCTCGCGAACGCTGAGGTCGTGGGTGTGGGCGCCTTCCGAAACATCGGCATTGGCTTCCAGCCAGCGCAGATGGAACAGCATGGCCTCGGCCTTGCGCACCTTGGCCGCGACTTCGCGGTAACGGATCGCCTGGCGCGCCTGCTTCTTGAGGCCGTCCATCTGTCCGGCCAGTTGCCCGACAACATCCTCGACGCGGGTGAGGTTGGTCTCGGCGGCACGCAGGCGCAGTTCGGCTTCGTGGCGGCGGGCGTGAAGCCCGGCGACGCCGGCGGCGTCTTCCAGCACGCGGCGGCGCTGTTCCGGCTTGGCCTGAATGATCTCGCCGATCTTGCCCTGGTGAACCAGCGCCGGCGATCGCGCGCCGGTGGCGGCGTCGGCGAACAGGATCTGGACGTCGCGGGCGCGCACGTCGCGGCCGTTGATGCGGTAGACCGAGCCGGCGTCGCGCTCGATCCGGCGCGAGATT
>CALROE020000030.1:0-11275 GCA_943369715.1 Bradyrhizobium ivorense | reverse complement strand
GCGAGGAAATTCTCAGGGATGCCGGCTATTCCGCCGACGAGATCGCAGCACTGGTCCGCGACGGCGTCACCATACCGGCGCCCGCCACAAGGAATTGAGACCATGGATTTCGCACTCACCGCCAACCAGGAATCGATCCGCGACGCGATCGGCAAGATCTGCACCCGGTTCGATGACGCCTACTGGCTGAAGAAGGACAAGGAGGGCGGCTATCCCGCCGACTTCCACCGCGCGCTGGCCGATGCCGGCTGGCTCGGCATCTGCATCCCAGAGGAATATGGCGGCTCGGGCCTCGGCATCACCGATGCCGCGATCATGATGCGGACCATTGCGGAGTCGGGCGCCGACATGTCCGGCGCTTCCGCCGTACATATGAACGTGTTCGGGCTCAATCCCGTGGTCGTGTTCGGTACCGACGCGCAGCGCCGGCGCATGCTGCCGGGAATTGTCGACGGCCGCGACAAATCCTGCTTCGCCGTCACCGAGCCCAATACCGGTCTCAACACGACGCAGCTGAAGACCCGCGCGGTGCTGACCGGCGACAAATACATCGTCAACGGCCAGAAGGTCTGGATCTCGACCGCGCAGGTCGCCAACAAGATCCTGTTGCTGGCACGCACCACGCCGCTGGAGGAGGTCAAGAGCCCGACCCACGGCCTCAGCCTGTTCTACACCGACTTCGACAAGAAGCGCGTCGCGGTGCACGAGATCGAAAAGCTGGGCCGCAAGGCCGTCGATTCCAACGAACTGTTCTTCGAGAATTTTGAAATCCCGGTCGAGGACAGGATCGGCGAAGAGGGCCGCGGCTTCGAATACATCCTGCACGGCATGAACCCGGAGCGCATCCTGATCGCTGCCGAGGCGGTCGGCCTCGGCAAGATCGCGCTGAAGCGCGCCACCGATTACGCCAAGAGCCGCATCGTGTTCAACCGCCCGATCGGCAAGAACCAGGCGATCCAGCATCCCCTGGCGAAGAACTGGATGGAGCTGGAAGCGGCATGGCTGATGGTGATGTCGGCCGGCTGGCAATACGACCAGGGCCTGCCCTGCGGCCCGGCGGCCAATGCCGCAAAATACCTCGCCGGCGAAGCCGGCTTCCAGGCCTGCGAGCAGGCGGTGATGACCCATGGCGGTTTTGGCTACGCCAAGGAATATCATGTCGAACGTTACTTGCGGGAATCCCTGATCCCCCGCATTGCCCCGATCAGCCCGCAACTCGTGCTCAGCTTTATCGCCGAGAAGGTGCTGGGCATGCCGAAGTCATATTGAGGTTTCTCGTCATTCCGGGGCACGCGAAGCGTGAACCCGGAATCTCGAGATTCCGGGTCTGTTCCTTCGGACCATCCCGGAATGACGAACGATAGAGAGATCTGGGTTTCATGAGCTTCATCACGGGCGTTGGCCTCACATCCTACGGCAAGCACGAGGGCTCTTCCTCGCTCGACCTGATGAGCCAGGCCGCGCAGCTGGCAATTACCGATGCCGGGCTGAAGCGCGGCGAGATCGACGGCGTGCTGTGCGGCTATTCCACGGTGTCGCCGCACATCATGCTGGCGACCGTGTTCGCCGAGCACTTCGGGATCAAGCCGTCTTACGCCCACGCCGTCCAGGTTGGTGGCGCCACCGGGCTCGCCATGACCATGCTGGCGCATCACCTGGTCGAGGCCGGCATTGTCAAACATGTGCTGGTGGTCGGCGGCGAGAACCGGCTGACCGGGCAGAGCCGCGACGCCTCGATCCTGGCGCTGGCGCAGGTCGGCCATCCCGACTACGAGGTGCCGCTGGGGCCGACGATCCCGGCCTATTACGGCCTGGTCGCCTCGCGTTACATGCACGAATACGGCGTAACGCAGGAAGACCTCGCTGAATTTGCGGTGCTGATGCGCGCCCACGCGCTCACCCACCCCGGCGCCCAGTTCCATGACGCCATCAGCGTTGCCGACGTGATGGCCTCGAAGCCGGTGGCGATGCCGTTGAAACTTCTGGATTGCTGTCCGGTGTCGGACGGCGGCGCGGCGTTTGTGATCAGCCGCGAGCGCACCGGAGAAGCCGGCGTGCGCGTGCGTGGCTGCGCCCAGGCGCATACCCATCAGCATGTCACGGCAGCCCCCGCCTTGAGTGAACTCGGCGCCGAGATTGCGATTGCCAGGGCGAAAGAGGCCGCCGGTGTCGCGATATCCGACGTGCGCTATGCCGCGGTCTATGACAGTTTTACCATCACGCTGGCGATGCTGCTGGAGGACCTCGGGCTCGCCGGCCGCGGCGAGGCGGCAGCACGGGTTCGCTCCGGGCATTTCGGCCGCGACGGCGCGATGCCGCTCAACACCCATGGCGGTCTCCTGAGCTACGGCCATTGCGGCGTCGGCGGCGCGATGGCGCATCTGGTCGAGACCCATCTGCAGATGACCGGCCGTGCAGGCAACCGTCAGGTCCGCGACGCCTCGGTCGCACTGCTGCACGGCGACGGCGGCGTGCTGTCGTCGCATGTCAGCATGTTCCTGGAGCAGGTGCGATGAGCGAGAAACCCGCCGACTGGACCACGGGCACGGAAGCGATCCTCCATCAACGCTGCGCTGCCTGCGGCTGCCTGCAATATTTCCGCCGCAGCTTCTGCGTCGCCTGCGGCGCGCAGGATCCGGTGGAGAAGCGCGCCAGCGGCGCGGGCACGGTCTACGCCGCCTCCCTGGTGTGCCGCGCCGCGACTCCCGAAACCCGAGCGCATGTTCCCTACAACATCGTGCTCGTTGATATGTCCGAAGGCTTCCGCATGATGGCGCATGGCGATAATGACCTTTCCATCGGCGACAAGGTAACGGCGCGGTTCGTGCCGTTCGCGGGGCGGCTGGTGCCGTATTTCGAGAAGGTGTGATGCTTACCCTCCAGGGGAGGGTGAAGAGACGATGCGCCACTAGCGCACGTAAAACACAAGGCTGGCGATGACGAGCATGGCCGTCACCGCCAGCATTTGCGCAAGCGCCTCCGAGGCCGCCCTTTTGGTGGCTTCCTTCATGCCGATCTCCCTAGACTTGGCATCGTTTCGGGCATGAGTCATCGTTGCCCGGGAAGGCTCGACGGCTCAGTATTTTTACTCGGAACACCCCGCGACGAGTATTCGCTTCAATGAGTCCCCGCTCAGCGAATATCGACGGCGCCAAGGTCGACCAGTAATGCGGCGGCTTTTTGACTCTGACGTGACGAGATTGGCGAACCGGATGACCGATAAAATCAGCGGCTGATTTGCGCCGAATGGCCGTCACCCGCCAATTTGCGAGACGGCACAGACTGTTGCTCCCGCCTCCAGCGGCGGATAGTGTTCGATGGAACCTGCCCTCGATAGGGCAGCCTGAAAAAATTCGAAACCCCAAGGTGAATCATGGCCCGCATCGACTATTGCGACACGACCAAATCGAACGAGCGTACCAGGGAAATTCTAGGCAAGAACCGCAACGCCAATATTTTCCGGATGATGGCGCATTCGCCGAGCTATTTCGAACAATATTGCCGGCTCGGCGGCGCGATCCGCCACAAGGGCGAGCTCGATCCGGTGGTGCGGGAACTCGCGATCACCCGCACCGGAATCCTGTGCGAGGCACCCTATGAAATCGTCGCCCACAAGCGGATCGGCAAGAATGTGGGCGTCACCGACGAACAGAACGAGGCGCTGGAAAACTGGCAGGCCGCGACCTGCTTCAACGAGGTGCAGCGCGCCGCGCTGGCTTTTACCGACGAGATCGTCCGGCTGCACAAGCCGACCGACGCGACCTTCAACGCCATCGCTGCAAAACTGACGCCGGCGGCGCTGGTCGAGCTGCAGCTCTCGGTCGGATTCTACATCATGACCTCGAAGTTCCTGGAAACTTTTGGCATCGACATGCAGCCGGTGTCGGAAGTGGTGAGCTGATCGACTCCCCTCCCTCCCGCCGCTTCGCGGGAGGAGGGGAGAAGCCTAATGCGCCGTCAGCAGATCCACCCTCGTATTGGCGACGATCAGGCGGTCGGCCAGCAGTTGGGCGAGGTTGCGCACGATGCGTTCGCTGGCCCTCGGATGCTGTTTGCGGAAGCGCTCGAAATCCCGCAAGGTGATTTCATAGGCCGTGGCGGACAAGTCGGCCAGCACGTCGGCGGAGCGGTGGGATTCCAGCAGCGCCATTTCGCCGAAGGCCATGCCCGCGGTCAGCGTCGCCAGCCTGATGCCGTCGGGCAGCGTGACGTGCACGGCGCCGCTGCGCAGAAAGAACAGCGACGCCGCTGCGTCACCCGAGGTGACGATCTTTTCGCCCGGCCGGTAGGTTCTGATAGAAGCGATCGAAGCCAGATCGGTCAGCTCCTCCGGCGTCAGGCCGGCCAGCAGCGCCTGCTCGGACAATTCGGTGATCTCGTGAAAGTCGATGGCGCCGCCGTAGCGATAGACCACCTGGTCCTCGGCCCATTCGATCGCCGCATCGAGCAGGAAGAAGTCGCGCACATTCGAAAGTTCGCCGGTCCATTCGCCGATGGCCTTCCAATCACCCGAATCCCGCTTGATGCCGGACAGGATCACGGTGACGCCATGGGCCGCCAGTTCGCGGAATTCCTCGGCCACCAGGCGGGCGCCGGCGCGCGTCATCGAGGTCACCCTGTGCAGGTCGAAGATGACCAGTTGCGGACGGGGCTTTGCGGCGAGCTGACGCGACACGTAATCGACGTTGGAAAACGACAGCGTGCCCACCAGCTCGATGACGCGGACATCGCGGTGATGCGCGGCGAGGATGTTGCGTTCGTGCCGGCGACGGTCGCGCCGCGACGGATTCCTGCCGATGTCGTAGTCGGCGATGATGCTGGTGCGGGCGTCGTCGCTGCGGTTGAGCATATGCAGATCGTAATGCTGCGACAGCGCCTCGCAGACCTTGATGCCGCGCACGCTGTTGCCGTGGCCGTCGAGTTTCGGCGAGTAGCTGCCGAGCCCGAGGCGCGCGGGGAGGGCTGCCAGGATGCCGCCGCCGACGCCGCTCTTGGCGGGAATGCCGACGCGATAGATCCATTCGCCGGCGTAATCATACATGCCGGAACTGGTCATCACCGACAGCGTTCGCGAAATCGCATAGGGGGTCACGACCTGCTCGCCGGTGACGGGATTGACGCCGCGGTTGGCCAGCGTCGCGGCCATCACGGCGATATCGCGCGCGGTGACCAGCACGGCGCATTGCCGGAAGTAGGTCTCCAGCACCGCGTTGACGTCCTGCTCGATGACGTGAGAGGTGCGCAGCAGATAGGCAATGGCGCGGTTACGGTCGCCACTGACGCTTTCGGAGGCAAACACGGCCTCGTCAACGGCGAGGTCGCGCCCGGCAAACCGGCCGAGGGCCTGGCGGATATAGTCGAACGCGCCGTCGCCTTTGGCCTCGCGGATCAGGCTTGAGCAGGTGATCGCACCGGCATTGACCATGGCGTTGAAGGGATGGTTGTCGGCATTGAGCCGGATCGAATTGAAGGGATCGCCTGATGGTTCGACGCCGATGGCGCTCTCGACCCGCGCTGCACCCAGCGTGTCCAGCGCCAGGGCGAACACAAAGGGCTTGGACATCGACTGGATGGTGAAGGGGACGCTTGTATCGCCGACCTCGTAGACGTGGCCGTCGAGGGTGGCGAGGCTGATGCCGAAATGGGCAGGGTCGGCCTTGCCGAGTTCCGGGATGTAGTCGGCGACGGTGCCGCCGGTCTCTTGTGAATAATCGGCGTGACAGCGGTCGAGGAACCGCAGCAGCGGCGGCTTCGAGGAGGCCCAGGAGGAGGGCGCGGCAGGCGCGGCGGCAAAGGCTGGAGGCGGCTGTTTCATCGCCTCCAGTCTTGCCGCGCAATCAGCGGGCGCGCAACGGGTGTGTCACGAGTGGCTGCCCACGCATCAGCAGCATCGCGACCGCGACGGTGGGGATCAGGATCGCCAATCCGAGGCTGGTGACCTGCCATTGCGATAGCGGGTTGATGCCGCCACCTGGCGTCGCGAGGGTGAAACCACCGATCACCAGCAAAACCCGCAGCGGCCATTCCATCATCCCGGCACGCCTGAGATCGCCGACGAACGCCTGATAGCCCTGGATGCCGCCGCAGATGAACAGCGTGCCCAATGCGGCCAGCGCCATCAGGCCGAGCCCCTCGAAGTAGGGGCTGGCGCCCTGCAGCACCAGCGCGGGGTTGAGCACGAAGAAGAAGGGGATGAAGTAGATGATGCTGCCGACCCACATCGATTCCCAGCCCGTTCGCATCGCCGGCGAGCCGGCTATGCCCGCGGCGGCGAATGAGGCGATCGCGACCGGTGGCGTGATCGACGACAGCATGCCCCAGTAGAAGATGAACATGTGCACTGCCATCTTGTTGAGGCCGAGCTTTTCCAGCGCCGGCGCCACCAGAATGGCGAGGAAGATGTAGCAGGCGGTCGTCGTCAGCCCGAGACCGAGGATGAGACTGGTGAACGCGCACATCACGAGCAGCAGGAAGGCGTTGTCGCCGGCGATCCGCAACAGATCGTTGGCGAGACTGGAGACCACGCCGGTCATCGAGAATGCGCCGATCAGCAGACCGCAGCCGGCGAGAATGCCGACCAGCTCCACGAAAGTGCGGCCGTTGACTTCCAGGAACTTGTTGATGGTCGAGAACGTCCAGCGGGTTTCCCTGGAAAACAGCTGGTTCAGCACCAGCAGCAGCGCCGTGGCGAAGAACGGCGCGTGGCTCTCGCGCTTGAAGTACAGCAGCATGACGATGAGGAGGGCGATGACGAAGATGTAGTACCAGCCGTCCTTGATCGTATCCATTACCCTGGGCAATTCGGAGCGCGGAATGCCCTCGAGCCCGTGCCGGGCGGCGTAGGAGTCCACCTGCATGAACAGGCCGATATAGAACAGCGCCGCGGGAATGATCGCGGCCAGCGCGACCTCGGCGTAGCTGACATTGAGGAACTGGGCGATCACGAAGGCGGTCGCGCCCATCACCGGCGGCGCCAGCACGGCGCCGGTCGACGCGCAGGCCTCGATCGCGGCGGCATAGGAGGCGCGGAAGCCGCTCTTCTTCATGACCGGAATCGTCATGGTACCTGCGGTCAGCACGTTGGAAATGATCGAGCCGGACATCATGCCGAGCAGGCCGCTGGCGAAGATGCAGACCTTGGCGGCGCCGCCGCGGAACGTACCGCACATCGCGAACGACAGATTGATGAAGAATTTGCCGGCGCCGGTCATCATCAGCGCGGTGCCGAACACCAGGAAGCCGATCACGGTGTCGGCGAAAGCCTGGATCGGAATGCCGAGCAGGCTCTCGCCAGACAGCACATGATAGGAAGTCGCTTGTTCGAGGGTCGACTGGGTGCCGCGGAACGGCCCGAGCCATTTTTCATCGGCAAACAGCGGATAGACGGTGAAGGGGAGCACGCTGAGCAGAAGGCTCCAGCCGCCGGTGCGGCGCAAGGCTTCCATCAGCACGAACCACATTATCAGGCCCGCGACGATCACAGGCGTCGGTGCGCCGCCGAATTCCCAGCCGGCTTCGGCGGCCTTGCGCACGCTGTTCATCAGCACGATGGCGGCGCCGAAGGTCAGGACGAACAGCAGCATGTCATACCACGGGACGCGATCGAGCGGCGCGCGTTCGGTACCTGGAAAGATCAGGAAGGTGAACGGCAGCATCAGCGCGATCAGCAGATAGAAATATTCGGTGTTGAGCTGGGTATAGCCGATGAAGAATCGCAGCGAGAATTGCTGGTTGATGCAGAGCAGAATCGTCGCGGCGGTGGCGACGATCAGCGCCCAGCGCCAGCCGCCCCGCAAGGTTCGCGCCCGCGAGACTTCGGCCTCCTGCAGATTGGCGAGGCTGCCGTGCGGATCGTCGAACTCGACGCGTTTTCCCGCCGGAGCTTCGGCAGCGGCGGAGGTTGAGGCAGCCATGAATTATCCCGTCAAGATGAGCCGGCGCGTTTTCGCGCCGGCGTTGAATCCGAGTGAAAGGGAGCGAGGAGAGATCAGCCCTCGAACCCGTCCGGCATGCCGGCCTTCTTCAGCGCCGCAGCGCGCGCTTTCATCCAGGCCGCCAGGAACTCCTTGTCGTCGGAAGGCGGGCTGGCCTTGCCGAAATCGGCCCATGCCGCAGCCAGCACCGCTTGCCGTTTGATCAGCGCGTTGTTGTGCGCCTCCTGGTCGTCGCTCCACTGGCCGGCTTCCTTCAGCGCCTTCACCGCGCCAGGATGAACCGGCACCACCCATTTCTTGGTCTGCTTGTCGGCGGCGAGCCCGCTCGCGCCTGCGGCGGCATCCTTATAGATGTCGTAGCCGGTGATCATGGCCTTGGTCACCGCGTAGACCTGGTCGGCGGGCTGCGTGCCGTACACCACGAAGATCGGATACGGATAGGTTCCCATTTCAATCGGCTTGTCCTTGGCGATGCCGGCGCCGCAACTCGCCATGTGGCGGAAGAAGAACGATCCGACCTTCTGCACCCGTTCCCAACCGGCGTTGTCGCCGTGAGGCAGCGGCGGCCAGACCAGGCCGCGCGGTGAGGTTTCGGCTTCCTTGGCGGGGCCGGTGATCGTGGTTGCGAAGGCGGCGTCGACGTCGTTGTTGATCAGGCCCTTCCACATCGCGCCGTAGCTCGAGAATTCAACCGATTTGACGTCGCTCTGCTTGAGGCCGCCGAATGCCAGGATCGCCAGCGAGTTCTGGTTCAAAGCCGGCGAGCCGACGACGAAGCCGACGCGCTTCCCCTTGAGGTCCTTGACGTCCTTGACGCCCGTGTCCTTCGCCACGCCGAGTGAGGCGCCGTTGCAGTCGACCGTTGACAGCACCAGCTGCAAGGCCTGCGGTCCCCATTCCCTGGCGCCGAATTCGAACACGCCTTCCTGTGCGAAATAGCTGCCGGATCCCATCGCCGATGCCTGAGCCCGACCGGCGCGCAGCGGAGACAGTCGCGCCACATCGTTGCCCGCGGGCAGCACCCGCAGATCGCTGCCGTATTTGTCTTTCATCATCTTGCCAACGGCGACCGCGATGTTGAACCCGGCGGTGCCGGTGTCATAAGCCGTGAATGTCATGGTCGGCGGCAGTTTGACGTCCTGGGCGTGGGCGGCAGGCAAAGTCAGCAACGAAATGCCAGCAACAACGGCAGGCGCGAGCGCCATCACACGGTGGATCATGTTCCCTCCAGTAGTTTCGCTATGCGAAAGATGATTTTTGTTGGCCGGATCATGTCATCGCCTGTCGGTGATGGCAACGTCCGAGCGATTGTTCGGCAGAACCGGACAGATTGTCGCGGAACTTGAGCGCTATCGGAAACGATCGCGCTGCAGGCAGCGCGTTAGGTCTCGATGACGGCGAGCACCTGGCCTTCGGCGACCACGTCGTCAATGTTGACGAGTATCGATATGAGTTTGCCCGCTGCGGGTGAGGCGACGGGAATTTCCATCTTCATGGCTTCGACGAATGCGATGTCGTCGCCGTCGCCGACACTGCCGCCGATTTCAACGGGAAGCGCGCACACTCGTCCGGCCACTTCGGTCACAATCTTGATTTCTGGCATTCCGTTCTCCCCGGGTCCGTCTGTCGGACCGAAGTCCTCGCGAACGGCTTTTTGTTGTGGACGCAGATTGCCTAGGGTAGCTTGATCTGCAAGTGGAATTTTATTCCGCCAGACGGAATGGAAAAAACACATGGGAAGACGCTCGGAACGGCTCAGTAAGCAGGGAATGCTCGCCAGCGATCTCGCGGGCGAGGGCGACGTCATCCAGGTGGTGTCGCGCGCGTTCGACGTGTTGCGCTGCTTCGAGGGGCACGAGGCGCGACTCGGCAATCTCGAAATATCCAACCGCTGCGGGCTGCCGCGATCGACGGTATCGCGTCTGACCCATACCCTGACCCGGATGGGCCAGCTGGTCTATCTGCCGCGCGACCAGAAGTACCGCATCGGGCCAAGTGCCGTGGCGATGAGCACCTCGATGATGCGGGGCCTGCAACTTCGCAACCTGATCCGGCAGCGGCTGCAGGATGTCGCCGAACAATTGCCAGGCACTGTCGGCTTCGTCATTCCCGACCGCTTCCACCTCGTCTATCTCGAATTTGCGCGCGCGGCCAATGCGCTCGGCCTGCATGAAAGCACCGGCAGCCGTATCGCGATGGCGAGCACGGCAGCGGGGCACGCCTATACGGCGGCGCTCGATGCCGATGTGGGTGACGCGCTGCTCGCCGAAATGGAGCGCGAGATACCGGAGGGCGCCAAGGTGTTGCGCCCGCGTCTCGAAGCCAACCGGCGGTTCTTGCAGGAGCACGGCTACGTGGTCGCCTGCGGCCTGTGGAGCCCGCATATCAATGGTCTCGCAGTGCCGATCTGGTCGCCGCAGTATCAAACCTTCGTCGTGGTGACGATAGGCCTGTTGTCGGCGATGTATGACGAAAAGCGGTTGCACAAGGAAGTTGCGCCGCGAATGCTGGATCTGGGCTTTGCGGTCGGCAGCATGCTCGAGGGCGCCGACGGCGATGTCTTCAGCAATCGGCTGGACCGAAAACCGCTTCCGGTGGCGACCCAAAACAACAAAATCATAAAGGCGGAGGATACCAATGACCTGGAAGCCGGAACTAGACGACCTCGCCCGGCGCGAAGCGTTCGCGCGCGAGATGGGAGGCGTTGACAAGGTCAAGCGCCAGCGCGACCAGGGCCGGCTCACCGTCCGCGAGCGCATCGACGGACTGGTCGACCAGAACAGTTTTCATGAGATCGGCGCGATTTCCGGGGTAGCCGAATACAGCGAGAGCGGCGAACTCATCAATTTGACGCCGGCGAACTGCGTGTTCGGCCGCGGCAAGGTCGACGGCCGTCCGGTGGTCGTGGTCGGTGACGATTTCACGGTGCGCGGCGGCTCCGCCGATGCGTCGATCTCTGCGAAGCCGCTGATGGCCGAGGAGATGGCGCACGACTTCCGGCTGCCGATCATCCGCGTGATCGAGGGGTCCGGCGGCGGCGGCTCGGTGAAGACCATCGAGACCAAGGGCGCCGCCAATCTGCCCGGCGGCGTCGGCGGCACCCGCTGGTACTGGTATACGATCGCGAACATGGCCCGCGTGCCGGTGGTCGGCCTTGGGCTGGGTTCGGTCGCCGGCCTCGGCGCCGCGCGGCTCGCCGCCAGCCATTATTCGGTGATGACGAAAACCTCGGCGATGTTCGTCGCGGGCCCACCAGTGGTAAAGCGCCTCGGCCAGGACCTGACCAAGTGGGAACTCGGCGGCGCCGACATCCAGACCCGGGCCGGCGGCGTCGATCATGC